>JAQXMV010000197.1 GCA_029013165.1 Oscillospiraceae bacterium
CAGCACATAGAGAACCACCGTCAGCCATTTTCCGCCGGTATAAAAGCCCGTTGACGGGTCAATATAAAGACCCATCTGTATCGTCCGGACAACGCAGCTCACCAGCGCCACGGCAAAAAACACCGTCATCAGCGGTCTGAGGCTGATTTTTTCATTGCTTTCCTTGATTTTCATTCTGCTCACTCTCCCTCGCTGTAAACTCTCTGATCGGACGGAACATAGCTTTCCATGCTCCGATAGTTTTCGATTCTGTCGGCCATATTGACATATTTTTTCGGCAGTGCAATATTCTTGTAAGCCGGTCTGATGATCTTCTTGCCGGAAATCAGCTCCTCGAGACGGTGCGCCGACCAACCGGCCATTCTCGCAGAAGCAAAGATCGGCGTATAAAGATCCTCGGGAATTTTCAGCATTTTATAGATAAAGCCCGAATACAGATCCACATTGGCGCACATGATCTTATTCTTTCCCTTGACCTTTCTGAAAGCCTCGGGTGTGAGCTTTTCAACGGAGCTGATGAACTCAAACTCCTTTTCATAGCCGTATTTATAGGCAAATTCCTTTGCCTTTCTCTTGAGAATGACGGCTCTGGGATCAGAAAGCGTATAAACGGCATGACCCATACCGTAGACCAGACCCGTGCCGTCTCCGGCCTCTTTTCGGATGATCTTTTCCAGATAGGCTTCGATCTGATCCTCGTCGGTGATATCCACATGTTCCCGGATATCGTCGAGCATATGGCTGACGCGGATATTGGCGCCGCCGTGGCGTATGCCCTTGAGAGAACCGATGGCACCGGCAAAGGCCGAATAGGAGTCCGTGCCGCTGGAGGTCAGAACGCGCGTGGTGAAGGTGGAGTTATTACCGCCGCCATGCTCCGCATGAAGAATGAGACAAATGTCCAGGAGCTTGGCTTCCTCATCGGTATACTTTCTGTCAGCCCGAATGGAGCGTAAAATGGTTTCGGCCGTGCTCAGCTCTTTCTTTTCCGGATGAAAATACATACTTTTTCCGTAATATTTCATACGCTTGACCTGATAGGCGTAGCACATCATAACCGGCAGCTGCGCCAGAATCTGAATCGACTGACGAAGAACATTTTCAATGGAAATGTCGTCGGGGTTTTCATCAAAGGAATAGGAAATCAGAACGCATCTTGCCAGCTTATTCATGATATCGATGGATGCATTTTTCATCAGCACATCTTCGATGTAGGTTTTCGGCAGCTCTCGGCAGGTGCCCAGCGTCTCGGCAAAAAGCTCGACCTGCTCCTTGGTGGGCAGGGAGCCGAAAATGAGAAGATAGGCCACCTCCTCGAAACCGAAACGGTTTTCTCTCTCACAGGCCTCCACGATATCATTGATATTCACACCGCGGTATTTCAGCACGCCGGGCTTGGGGACTCTTTCACCGTCCTCCATATAGTAGCCCTCAACGGAGCAAATATTGGTCAGACCCGCCATAACACCGGAGCCGTCGGGATTTCTCAAACCTCGCTTGACGCCGTATTTCCAGAACTGATCCAGATCAATATGGCTTTTCCGTTCGATCTTTTCGATCATCTTTTTCAGTAGTTCCGGTGGAATGGGATTTATTTTATCATCATACATCGTGTTATCCTCCAAAAAATTAGATATAGCATCTCATTCTATCTTTTTATTTTATCTCATACTTATTACAAAGTCAATAAAATAAACCTAAAAGATTCTTACGGAGACGCTGTGTTATGAAAATATATCTGATTTTGACCGCTATACTGGCCGTTTTTCTCTTGCTTTTTCCCCTCGCCTGTGTCACTGTGAAAAACAGCATGACCATTCCCACTGTCCAAATTACCTCTATGCAAAAGGAAGAAGAAACAGACGCCGCAGATACCTCCCAAAGAGAAGAAAGCGTTGCCGTGCTCCTGACTTCTTCCCATGAGGTTATCCATCTGGAGGTGTTCGACTATCTCGTCGGTGCCGTTGCCGGCGAAATGCCGGCCAGCTTCCACCCTCAGGCGCTGCGCGCCCAGGCGGTCGCCTGCTATACCTATCTGCGCTGGATTCAGTGCAACGGCGACAACAACGAATACGACATCACCGATGATCCGACGCAAAACCAGAGTTACCTTTCCCGCCGTGAACTGCAGGAAAAATGGGGCGAAAAATACAGCCTCTATATCCAAAAGATCGAAGAAGCTGTCAATGAGGTCGACGGGAAATATCTCAGCTATGAAAACGAACCCGTGCTGGCACTTTTTCACGGTCTTTCCGGAGGCATGACCGAGAGTGCGAAAAATGCCTGGGGACGCGACATTCCCTATCTGCAGAGTGTCGCCGCACCGGGAGATGCCCTTTCGCCGGATGTGGATTCCGAGGTCTCTTTCACCGCAGAGGAAATCAAAAAGCTCCTTGCACCCGGTGAGGGCAAGGAGCCGATCGGCAAGACGGAAAGCACGGATACCGGCTTCGTCACCATATTTGAGTTTTACGGCAAAAGCTACACCGGAAGAGAGGTGGCTTCAGCACTGAAGCTGAAAAGTCCTTTCTTCACGGCCGAATATCAGGAGGGGCGTTTTCTTTTCCGCGTCCGCGGAAAAGGTCACGGTCTCGGCATGAGCCAATACAGCGCCGATTATATGGCCCGTCAGGGCAGCAGCTACCGGGAAATCCTGTCCCATTTTTATCCCGGCACGGAACTGACAAAATAAAGATTATTGATCGAGGAAGAGGATCTTTGTGGCCAGGGCGTCGATTTCGGTTTTGTCATGACTGGTGAAGATCACCCCTTTGTCGGCATAATCTTTTTTGATCATCTCCATAATCCCGAATTTCAGCTCATCGTCCAAGCCCTTGAAGCCCTCATCGAGAAGAAGAAGATCACCGCCGAAAGCAAAGGCGCGGCAAAGAGCCACTCTTCTTTTCATGCCGCCGCTGAGCTCAGCCGGATATTTATCCGCGGCATTTTCCAGCCCCATGGAGCCGAGCAGTGCACGGGCCTTTTCTTTGCCGCCGACAGCGGCCACATTTTCGAGGGCGGTATACCAGGGCAGCAAAACATCCTCCTGAAAAACGGCAGCGATGCGAAGCCCCTTTTCTTTCTCGATTTTGCCCTCATCGGGCTTCTCCAGTCCGAGTATCAATCGCAAAAGGGTGGTCTTTCCCCGACCCGAGGGGCCGCTGATGCAGAGCCGTTCACCTCTTTGCACCGTGAAAGAAACCCGGTCGAGTATTTTCTCTTCCCCGTAAGCAAAGCGCAGTTCACTGACTTTCAGCACGGATCTTCTCCCCTTTCCTGCGTACTCTGCCCAAAAGAAACACCACAATCTTTTCAAAAATCACACTGAGCAGAATCACCACCGCCGTCCACGCAAAAAGGTCGGCGGTTTCTATGTTCATTTTGGCGCGGTAAAGATGATAGCCGATGGAATTTTCCGGCCGGCTGATAACTTCGGCGGCAATACCGGCTTTCCAGGCAAAGCCCAGAGCCGAGGTAGCCGCGGAAATGAAATAGGGCATGACGGTATTGAGATAGATCATTCTCAGCTTTTTGCCCCGGGAAAAGCCGTAGACCTTAGCCATTTCCAGCAGGTTTTTGTCGGTGCTTCGGATGCCCTGACTGACATTGGACCAGATCACCGGCACCACCATCAGCAGAGCGATAAAAACCGCAATAAAATCCTTTTTGATCCACACGAGGGCAAGGAGAATAAAAGAGGCAACGGGCGTTGCCTTAATCAGGCTGAGAATGGGCTTAAACAGCTCGTCGAGCAGAGGCACCGCCGTTGTGGCCACAGCCAGCAGTACCGCCAGAACGACGCCCAACAGATAGCCCTCGCTGATGCGAAGCAGAGACAGGAAAGCGTCGTGCCAGAAATCTGCGGTCAGCACCAGTTCACTCAGACGCCGGAGCACCTGCCACGGCGACACGAGCAGGATTTCGCCGTATTTTTCATTTACCGCCATGAACGCGCCTTGCCATACTCCTATCCAAAACAGGAGTACGGCAAGTCTGAGCAGTGTTTTTTTGATTTTTTTCTTCTTATGCTCCATAGTAGAGTTCGTCACCGGGGACGGCTCCGCCGATAGAGGTCGGGTCAGCGCTGAAATAGACCTCGAAATTCGCCGTGGCGATATTCTTCATTTCCCCGCCGGTAATAAAAACGATGTTACAGCCGGGAAGTGCCTTGGCGGCAACAGCTTCGCTCTCGAGAATGCCTGCGGCCACGATCTTTTTCGCCGCGGCTTCCGCGTCGGCATTGACATTTTCCACGCTCTTTTTGTATTCTTCCATATAGGCGGCCAGGGCATCGGGATTCTTCTCAATGAAATCCTTTCTGGCGATGACGCAGCCCATGGAGAGCTTGGTTTCCGGACTGATCTTTGACCACTCGTCCGTCAGGGAAAGCGTTACCTTGAGCTGATCGTTCTTGGCTGTCGCGGCTGTGACGAAGGGCTGGGGAAGCACACCGTATTCCACCTCTCCGGCAGCCATCTTGGCCACCAGCTCACTGTGCTCGGAAAGATATTCAATCTGAACATCTTCGCCGGGGGTCAGGCCGTTTTCGGTGAGAATATAGTTGAGAATATATTCGACAGTCGTACCCTGTCCCGTGGCATAGAGGGTCTTGCCTTTCAGCTCGGAAATCGAGGCAAGGTCGGCTCCGCCGGTGACAATATACAGAACACCCAATGTATTGAGGGCGATCATCTGCACACCGCCGTTGGTCTTTTTGTAAAGATTGGCAGCAAGGTTCAGCGGACAGGCGGCGATATCGACGGCGCCGGTGGAGATCAGTGCCACGATCTCTGTGGGATCACCCGTCAGGGTGAAATTGTACTTTTCATCGTCCATCAGTTCGACCATGCCCATGCCCGTCGGGCCTTTGATGGCGGCGACATTGATTTTGACATCCGTGGCCGCCGGTGCGGTGGTGTCAAGGGCGGAGGTGGTTTCGCCGCCGTCCTTCGTGCAGGCGGCAAAGGCGAAGAGCATCACAGCGCAAAGCAGTAATGCCAGAATTTTTTTTGCGTTTTTCATTGCGTTTCTTCCTTTCAGGAGTTTTAGAATAAGTTTTGACAGAAAAACGAAGTGTTATCATCTTCCTGTCTTATATTGTCAGCGACGCGAAAGACCTTTCAGTCTTTCGGCGCTAAGCAACCGTATGGTTTTGCCCCGCTTTTCAATGCAGCCCTTTTCCGTCAGGCCGTCAAGGGCACGGTAAAGAGAGGCTCTGCCGATATCCAGACAGTCGGCGAGGCTCGTCATACTCACGGTGAAGGTGTCCGTCTCATTTTCCGTGAAAAATTTCAGCAAATAGGAGGCGAGACGGCTCTCGGCACTGCCGCCGGTAAAGGCTTCGATCCGTTTATTGAGAAAATACAGACGATCGCTGAGATAGCGGATATAGGCCACCGAAAAGCCCGGATCTTTTTCCATGAGACGACAAAAGCTGTCCCGTGCAATAAAAAGCACCTTGCACTCATTCAGGGCCGTGATGTTATTGACATAGTAGTCTTTTTCCGCAAAGAGGGAGGCAAGGCCGAAAATATCTCCAGAGGAAAGTGTGCTGATGACCGCCGGACTCCCGGGCTTTTCCACCCTGGCACTGCCGCTGAGGATAACACCGGCGCAGAGAGGAAAGGACTCGACGGAATATATTTTTTCGCCTTTTTTATATTGCTTGATCTCATATCCGTCCTGCTGTAAGACACAGCGCAGAACCTCCTGATCTGCACTGCCGAGAACGGCAACACCGGAGAGCCGGCTGATCAGCTTTTCAGACACAACCATGATTTTCCCTCAAAACTGTCTCATTTGATATAGTATTTGTATGTTATCACAGATTTTTGCCCTTGTCAATATTTTTGATTTACAAAAGTCGAAATAAAGTGTATAATGAAGAAAAAAGGACGGAGTGAAGAAAATGTACGCAAGAGTCAACAGCATCGGTATGTTCGGCATGAACAGCTTCGGCGTAGGCGTGGAGGCCACCGTGGACGGCGGTCTGCCCCGCTTCGATGTGGTCGGATTGCCGGACACCGCCGTCAGCGAATCCCGGGAGAGAGTCCGTTCCGCCATGAAAAACAACGGCTTTCAGTACCCGGCCAACCGCATCACCGTCAATCTCACCCCTGCCGACACCAAAAAAGAGGGGCCCATCTACGATCTGCCGATTTTCATCGCCCTGCTCATCACCACCGGTCAGCTCGAATGTAACATTTCCAAAAGTGCCTTCATCGGCGAACTCTCCCTCAACGGCAAGGTACGCCGCGTCACCGGCGCTCTGCCCATGGTGATCAAGGCAAGAGAGCTTGGCTGCAAGGAGATCTTTCTCCCGATACACAACGCCAGCGAAAGCTGCGTTGTGCAGGGCATTGATGTTTATCCGGTGAAAGATGTCATGCAGCTCTATCATCATCTCACCGGCGGCGAAAAAATCAAAAAGGTCACCTCGGATTATTATAACGAATATGTCCGTCCGAAAGAAACCTATCCGGATTTTTCCGATGTCAAGGGACAGTATCAGGTGAAACGGGCCCTGGAGATCGCGGCGGCCGGCGGACACAATGTGCTGATGATCGGCCCTCCCGGCTCAGGCAAGAGTATGCTGGCCAAAAGACTGCCGTCTATTCTGCCGGATATGACCTTTGAAGAGAGCCTGGATGTGACGAAGATCTATTCCATTGCCGGCGAACTTCCGGACAATGTTTCCCTGATCAAAACGCGGCCTTTCCGTTCACCCCACCACACCATATCGACGGCCGGTCTTTCCGGAGGCGGCAGAATTCCCCGTCCCGGCGAGCTCAGTCTCTCCCATCACGGCGTTTTGTTTCTGGATGAGCTGCCGGAATTTCCGCGGATTTCCATGGAGACCATGAGACAGCCCATTGAGGACGGAAAGATCACCCTTTCCCGCGTCTCCGGTTCCCTCACCTACCCCTGCGAGGTGATGCTGGTCTGTGCCATGAATCCCTGTCCCTGCGGCTATTACGGTCACCCCACGAAGAAATGCACCTGCCCCAAGGGCGCGCCGGCGAAATATCTGGCCAAGGTCAGCGGCCCCCTGCTGGACAGGCTTGACATTCACATAGAGGTGCCCCAGGTGGATTTCCGCAAGCTCTCCGGAGAAGAAAAAGGGGAATCCTCCGCCGAAATCAAAAAGAGAGTGGACGCCGCACGGCGTATCCAGACCCGCCGTTTCAGGGACACCGGCGTCACCTGCAACGCAAAAATGACGCCGGCCATGACCCGGGAACACTGCCTGCTGGACGAAAAAAGCAAGCAGCTGCTTGAAAAATGCTTTGATTCTCTCGGGCTTTCTGCCAGAGCCTATGACAAGATCCTGCGCATCGCCCGAACCATCGCCGACCTTGACGGCTGCGAAAACATCGAACTGAACCACATCACCGAAGCGGTGCAGTACCGGTCTCTGGATCGGAAATTCTGGGGCTCGGAAGCCTGAAAGAGCTTTCTGCTATATATGAAATTCCAAAGAACAACAGAAAAGAGGAAAGGCCATGAAGCCTAAAAATATCATTTTTTATTTCTCCGATCAGCAGCGCTGGGACACGGTTAATGAAAGTCTCACACCAAATCTTTGGGCCCTGGCAGAGGAAGGTGTTCTCTTTGAAAATAACTTCACCTGTCAGCCCGTCTGCGGCCCTGCCAGAGCCTGCTTGCAAACCGGTGTTTACGCCACCGAGTGCGGCTGTTACCGCAACGCCATTCCCCTGCCGGAAAACACAAAAACCCTGGCTGATTATTTCAATGAGGCCGGTTACGACACCGCCTATATCGGCAAATGGCATCTGGCCTCCGACGGACTCCCCGGCATCGGTGTGCACTGTGAAAAAACCGCCATTCCCAAAGAAAGGCTCGGCGGCTACCGGTATTTCAGAGGCGCCGATGTGCTGGAATTTACCTCTCACGGCTATGACGGCTATATTTTCGACGAAAACGGCAACAGAATAGACTTCACGGGCTACCGCGCCGACTGTATCAATGATTTTGCCCTGGAATATCTCGACACCAGAGACAGCAGCAAGCCCTTTTTCCTTTTCATCAGCCAACTGGAGCCTCATCACCAGAATGACCGGCACCGATACGAGGGCTTTCGTGAGACTGTTGAGAGCTACCGATCCTATCCCCTGCCGGAGGATCTGACTTTCTTAAAGGGCGACTACCAAGAGATGTACCCGGATTATCTGTCGGCAATTAACCGGCTGGATTACAATGTGGGCCGGCTGAGAGAAAAGCTCAGGCAGCTCGGCATTGAGAAGGACACGGTGATCCTCTATACCTCCGATCACGGCAGCCACTTCAAGACCCGCAACGCCGAATACAAACGAAGCTGTCACGAAAGCTCGATCCATACACCGCTGATCATCAAAGGGGCCGGCTTCACCGGAGGAAAACGGGAAAAGTGCCTGACTTCACTGATCGATCTGCCACCCACACTGTTGTCTCTCGCCGGCATACCCGTGCCGGAACACTATCAGGGGATTGACCTGACCGGGCTGACAGAGGAGCCCGAAAACCGCCGCGACTGTGTGTTTATTCAGATCAGCGAAAGCCAGTGTGGCCGGGCGATCAGGACAGAGAAATACAAGTATTCCGTTATGAGCCCCGGCTTTCCCCTCTTTGGTGATCGCGCGTCAAAGGTATATTGCGAGGCTTATTTATATGACCTAGAGAAGGATCCTCTCGAAAAGCACAATCTGATCAAGGATCCCGAATATAAAGCCGCAAGAGATATGCTCAAAAAAATACTGACGGATCAGATGAAAAATGCCCATGAAAAGGTGCCTGTCATTTTGCCGGCGCTGAATAGCAGAGAAAAATAAAAGTCTCTCCTGCTCCGACTACGGAACAGGAGAACTTTTTGTGAAATGAACTGTTCGAACCCGTTCATTGACTGAAACCGAAAAATCAGTATAATAGTGAAAACGGACTGCTTTTGCCTAAGGTCTGCTCTTTACGATTTTATTGCAGACTCACGGAGACGATTCTTTCTTTTGCCGGCAAATAAAATCCTGCATGAACACTTTCGCAAGCAAAATCAAGCGAAAGGATTCGCGGTTCGATATAATGATATCTGTCAGTTGAGAGGCGGTGCAATGATGTACGAGTGGTACAGGAATATCCAGGAGATCGTTGATGAAATTGATGCGTGTATCAAGAATCACAACGACGAAGCGTTAACACTGGAACATCTGGCAGAAAAGCTCGGTTATTCCGAGTATTATGTTTCGAGAAAGTTCAGGGAAATTTCGGGCGTGCAGTTCCGAGACTATCTGCGCTACCGGCGACTTGCCTTTGCCCTCAAGGAAATCCGCGACACAAACACAGGTATACTGGATATCGCTCTGAATTACGGATTTTCGTCTCACGAGGCCTTTACCCGCGCTTTCAAGGAGGCCTACGGTATCACGCCCAGCGAATACCGGCAAAATCCGCGGCCTGTGGCTCTGCGCACCATCATCAGACCTTTTGACTGCTATCTTTTAGGAATCGGAGGAACAGGTATGGCAAAAACAACAGGAGATGTGAAAACTTATTTTGTAACGATCCCGGCTCATAAGTTTTTACACATCAGAAACTATGAAAGCATCGGTTACTGGGATTTCTGGCAGAAACAGGAGAAGATCCCCGGACAGGACTGTGAGACCATCTGCGGTTTGCTTGACAGTATCAAGGGAAAATTAGATGACAACGGCGGCAGCGAAGCCAACGCCAGCAGCGGTCAGCTGATGGCCTTTATCAACGAGCCCACCGGAAGAATCTGCAGCTGGGGCATTCCTTTGGCCGAGGCCTACGGCGTTCGGCTGCTCCCGGATTATGACGGTGAAATACCGCCGCAAATGCAGATCATGGAGGTTCCCGAGGGCGAATACATCGTCTTTGAACATGGCCCCTTTGACTTTGAAACCGAAAGCAATACCGTTGAAGAAAAAATAGAAAAAGCGATGAAGGAGTTTGATTATTCCGCCAGTGGCTACTGCCTGGACACCACCCAAGGACGGGTTTTCTATTTTTACCACGATTGTGGCCGCTTTTGGAAATATGTGCGTCCGGTCAAAAGGGTATAAGCGATAAAAAAAATGAGCGCTCTGAGAAGGTGACTTTTCAGAGCGCTCGTTTATATTTCACACTGTAATATGTATCAACCGACCTGCGAATCCAGCGATCCTGCACTGGCAACTTTCAGTCGGGCGTTTGCGCCGACACCCACATGCTTATAAACCCGGTCTGCCGGAGGATAATACATGGTGAAAGTGCCCTTGTGACTGCCGTTTTTGGAGAGAATCTGTGCCTGAGCAAAGGCCGGAAAAACCAGAGGTACAATGGTATCACCGGTAGCCATGTTCCATATAGAAGCGGCAAAACCGACGCAGTTGAAAACCAGAGGATCCCAGAAATTGCTCTGCATGAGCTTATTGGAGATTTTGCTGACATCGGAGGCTGTGATATTTCTGGTGCAGTAGGCGGTGGAGCTCAAACCGTATTTATTACCGCAATGGGCCTCAATATTATAGTAAAGGCCAAAGCCGTCTGAACGGGTAAAACAGAATGTGCCGAGAGACACGCCCTGCTTCGGCGGCAGCTCATAAAGTCCCAGCTGATAGCTGTGATTCGATGTGTTCTCGATATAAACCCATGTGTGTCCCATGGAGGGGAAGCCCGACATTCTGGTGCAGATGGAAATCGTGCCGACTATATCGTTCGCCGAGGATTTTGTCTCTGCCGCTGTGGCTGTGAGGGCGAAAGTCAGCATGGTACACACTGCCAGTATGAAACAAATCAATCTTTTTCCTGTTTTCCTCATCATTTTGTTGCACTCCTTTTTGTTTTGTATTTAAAATTTAGCATTTATATATAGGAATTTTATGTATTTTTTATGAACAAATCATGAATCAAATTGACAGAAATCCTTACTGTCTCTGAGCGTTTTCATACTCTGCCGTCCTTTTTCTTAATCAAAAACGCCTGATGATGCAAAAACGCTGCCCGGGAATATTCCCGGACAGCGCCGTGATGATTTATTTGACATATAGCTTGCAGACATCGACATAGCCGCCGTCCACTGTCTTGCACTTGATCTCACACAGTCCCTTGCCCACACAGGTAACTTTACCGCTTGAAGTTACCGTTGCAACCTTGGGATCGGAGGTGGACCAAACCACCTTTTTATTGGTGGCATTGGCAGGAATGACTGTGGCCTTGATGGTGAAAACAACACCCAGATCTGCCTTGACAGAGGATTTATCCAGCGTAACGCCCATCACCTTGATGGTCTTGACGACTACTTTACATTTTGCCGTGAGGCCGCCGCTTTTGGTCTTGCAGGTGATGTAGGCCGTGCCGTTGCCGACAGCCTTGATGAGACCCTTGGAATCCACCGTCGCCACTTTCGTGTTGCTGCTTGACCATGTGACGGTTTTCACCGTAGCGTTGGAGGGTTGCACATTGGCCGTAAGCTGATAGCTTCTGCCTTTGCCAAGAACCACGCTGGTGGTATTGAGTGACACTTTGCTGACAGGTACAGCCTTCACCTTGACCGTGATCTTATCAACCTTGCCGCCGCTGACAGTCTTGACGGTAATGACCGCACTCTTGCCCGGCTTCAGACCCTTGACCTTACCGGTCTGGGAAACCTGAACAATGGAAGAATCACTGGTGGAGAATTTTACGGTCTGATCCGTTGCGTTCTTTGGCAGAACGGTATATTTCAGCGAAACCACCTTATTGGCGTCAACGCTGATGCTGTCATAGGCAAACGCCACTGAAGTCGGCTTCACCTCTGTGACTGTCACCTTACACTTGGCGGTTTTGCCGGTGTCGGCCGTGGTACAGGTGATCACCGCAGTGCCCGGATAAACGGCATAGACCTCGCCGTCGGCGGAAACCGTGGCCACCTTGGTATTGGAGGAGGTCCACTTGACCGTTTTAACGGTTGTGTTTGCCGGGTAAACCGTGGGCTCCAGGAAAGCACTGTAACCGTCCTTGAGGGTAAGAGAGGTCTTATCGAGCTTAACGGAAGTAGATTTGATGATTTTCACAACCGTCACCTGACAGGTTGCCGTGCGGGAGCTGTTGACGGTTTTACAGGTTATGGTTGCCACACCGGGTCTGACGCCGGTGACCTTGCCGTTGGCGTCAACGGTAGCGACACTGGTGTCGGAGGAAGTCCATGTTACTCTCTTATTGGTTGCATCGGCCGGATAAATCGTAGCCTTGAGCGTAAAGGATTTCGTTTCATATATTTTTGCTGTTTCTCGGCTTAGTGTCACATCTTCGGTTCGGATGTAAACCTTGACCTCGCAGGTAACGCTCATCATCGGGTTGTCGACACTGGCGCACTTGATCACCGCTGTTCCGGCTCCGACGCCCGTGACCACACCGCTCTGGCTGACAGTGGCCACATTTTTATTGGAGGTCGTCCACTTGACAGTCTTGACCGTTGCGTTGGAGGGTTCGATCTCGGCGGTAAGTGTGGCAGTTTTGCCCTTATAGATGGCGATATTCGGCTGATCAATGGAGATGCCCAGCACTTCGATTTTCTTATTGACCGTCAGGGTGCATTTGGCCGTTGCGCTACCCTCGACGGTTTTGACCGTAATCACAGCCGTTCCTCTGCCCACTGCGGTGACAAGGCCCTTATCATCAACCGTTGCCACTTTCTCGTCGGAGCTGGACCAGACGACTCTTTTATTGGAGGCCGTTTCGGGAAGAACGGAAGCGGCAAGCTGAAGCGTCTGCGTCGTGATCAGTGTGGCGCTGGTTTTATTGAGTGCCACTGACTCCGGCTTCGTTTTGACGGTCGCATAGCATTTGGCAATGAAGCCGCCTGCTTTTGTGCGGCAGACGATGGTTGCCACACCGTTGGAAACCGCCTTGACCAGACCGTTATCGTCAACGGTGGCGATCAGGGGATCCTCACTGTACCACTCGACTTCCTTATTGGGCGTGGTGGAGGGATAGACCTCTGCTTTCAGTCTCTGGCTTTCATTGATGTAAAGCAAAATTTCCGACTTGTCGAGCTTGACGCCGCCGGGCATATTGCCGATGCCGAGAAGGCTGTGAGGGAAGTAGTTACCCCAGAGTCTCTGGAGCTCATCGGAGGGATGGGCGCCGTCAATGGTATATTCAGGCAGGAATGCATCGGGATCCAGGGGGTTGGCAGAAATATCAACGAGGTTCACGTAGCCGTCATGCTCCGTGGTGGTGGAGAGCCATTCATTGACTTTTTGGGCGATGCGCCAGTCGGCTTCAAATTCCTCATCGGTTCTTATGTATTTTCCTCCGGTGCCGAGATAGTCTCTGGTGTTGCCCTTCCACTGGGTGATGCTCACGGCGATGACCTTAACACCGGCATCATGGCAGAGCTTGAAGACGCGGCGGAAGCCTTCGATCAGTTCCTGAGCCGTTGGCTGTTTAATGCCGGGGTACATCTGCTTAATATCAATGCACACCGGATGCATGATATCGTTGGCACCGATTTTCACGATCACATATTCAACACCGGACTGGCTGAGCACATCTCTCTGCATTCTGTCGATCATGGATTCGCCGAAAAGCAGGGAACCGTAACCGAGACCCTCGCCCAGCAGTCTGTTGCCGATGATTCCCTTGCCGACGATACCCACATTGGTGATGTTGTCCTCTTCATAGATCGACTGTGAGAGATACAGGGGGAATTCATTGGAGACCGTGGAGTCACCAACAACCACGACGGAATAACCGGCGTCATTGGAGAGAACATCCACACTGGTCAGACAGGGAACCACCTTGATAAAGCTATAGGCCAGGTTCAGTTCCAGGCTGCCGCCCAGCAGCTTATTGATGATGTCAAGAGCTTCCTTGTTGTCGATAACGCCCTTGAGCAGGTCAAGATCCGCCACGCGTGTGGCATCACCGGTGGTCAGATAGGAATCCGCACCGCAAAGGCCCATGGTGGAGATATCCTGATACTCGGAAACATAGGTGCTGATGGCAATGTCCTGCTGTGCCTGCACATCCATCACAACCGGGTCGGAATAGTATTCCTTGCCGGCAGGAATCGTAATGCTCGGAGAGCCCTGATTGAAAGTGACGACCTTGATACTATTGGGATCAATGGTAGATTTGCCGGTGCTTTTGGCAACGGTCATGCTCTCGATCTTCAGAGGCTCTTCACCGTAATAATTGGAAACTCTGACGCGCAACTTGGAACCGCTGGCGGTAGGGGTGATGACGGTTCTGGCTGTTATATCTCCCACAAAGGCCGCAATATTACTGAAGCCCTCAATGCCGATCTGCGTGGGCGCAGTGCCCCAGGCGCATATCCACTTTTCATTGACGGCGGTTCCGGCTGCTCCGGCGCTGAAATAGGTGACGGACATACATAATGTCATCATCGCAGTCACCGCAAGCATCAATAATGTTTTCATCAGTTTCTTCATCAGTGTTCTTCCTTTCGTACTTGATTTATATAATAAAGCAAGCATTACTGTTTCTTGGGCTCTCTGCCGGGATCTTTCCCGGGAGCCTTTCTTTTCGCGGCATCAGGAGACGGTTTTCCTGCCGGAGGTTTCTTTCCGGTCTGTGCCGGTCTTTTGGCCGCCGTTTTCTTCTTTGCCTGATTCGGCTTCGTTTTTTTCAGCGGATTCTTTCCGGTGAAATATCCGTAAAGAACCAGGGCAAGATAGCCGGCCGAGGCGATAAAAGCCACCGCAATGATAAACAAGAATATACCGGAGCTGAAAATATTGGTCAGCACCGACATGATATATCCCATGGCGCTTCGGCCGATATCCTCCGACGCAACGAGATTGACCGTTGCCAGCTCCTGTCCTGCGTAATATACCTTCGCCTGACCGAGAACGGTTCCGGCCTGAACGGGAGCGACGAGCTTTTTGGCCAGACTGCCCTCCACAATTTCAAAGGACACGGACGCCGGCGTTGCTTTCGAGGGAACCAGAGCCGACATTTCCTTTTCGGGAACCAGGATCACCTTGTCGGTACCCTTTCCGGCTGTGACCGGCAGAACGCAGACGCTCTGATCCGGCGAGACGATGACCCGATAGCGGATATTGTCATAAACCCAGTCGAGCATTTCTTTGGTGTCGGTGAAGCAGGTGTTCTCATCGGAGCTGTCGCTGTCCACATTCATCAGCTTGCCGCCCATGACGACGGTGAGATAGGAATATCCGTCCATATTGGAAACAGCCGCCACACACTCACCGGCCTTTTCGGTGCTGGTGTATTTGCCTCCGGTCACCGAGCCGTGGTAATAGTCGGAGATCGACGCGTTAAAGAGCTTGTTGCCCGACTTATAGGTTCTTTCGTCATTTTTGTTCGTGGCCGGCAAGGTGACGCTCTCAGCGGAAAAAGCCTCGGAGAAAGCGGGATACTTCAGGGCGTATTTGAGAAACTTTGCCACATCCCGGGCGGTGGTGTACTGCCCGTCCTCGTCAAAGCCGTGTATGTTTTTGATCGCCGTAGCCGTGCAGCCGGCCTTTTCGGCCAGGGTCTGCATCTGACTGACGAAAGCCGAGGCACTACCGGCGATCTCATAGGCGATGATGCTGGCCGCATCGTTGGCGCTGTAAACCACCAGCGCATTGATCAGATCGCGGCGCATCACCTTTTCACCTTCGGCGAAACCGGCTTTTCGGATGCCGTAATCATATTTGATCTGTGAGAGGCTCTCCTTGGAGACCGTGACCGTACCGTCAAGATCGCCCCACTTCTCGATGGCTGTTGCCGCGGCTATGAGCTTGACAAAAGCGGCAGGCGCCACTTTTTTGTCGGCATTCTTTTCAAAGAACACCGTGCCGCCCTCATAGCTTTCCATATAATAGATATCGGAATGAAGCTCGTCGGTCACCTCGCCCGAGTCAAAGATTCCTCCGGCGCCGAAAACGCAGGAAAAAGCCGTCAGGCATACCGTCAAAATCAAAAGCAAAGTTCCAGTTTTTTTCATGATATATACCCCATATGTAAATTTTATGAAATTTTGCCGATTGATTTGCAATCAGTCGGATTATGTGATAAAATAGCTAAGATATGAAAATGGATTGAATAATTATCTTCATTATATCAACTGGTTATGGAAAAGTATAGACTTAAAAATAAATATTTATTAAATATTTAAAGATTGGTGTGTGAAAAATGATCTATGTAACCGGCGACACCCACGGAATCGCATCGCGGTTTGACGATCCGAGACTGAAAAAACTGGGTCACGGCGATACGCTCATTATATGCGGCGATTTCGGCTTTCTCTGGAACGGTTCCAAAGAGGAAATCAATGTCCTGAAAAAGCTCAGCAAAAAGAAATATAACATCTGCTTCGTGGACGGAACCCATGAAAATTTCGATATGCTCTCGGACATCAAGATCAAGCGCTGGAACGGGGGCAAGGTTCATCATATCGCCTCCAATATCTTCCACCTGATGCGCGGACAGGTCTTTGAAATAGAGGGTACGAAGATTTTCACCATGGGCGGCGGCGAAAGCCCCGACATCGACATCCGCTTTGAAATGGACACCTGGTCCGACATGGAAATTCCCACCCGGGAAGAGCTGGTGGAGGGCGTGGAAAATCTGCAGAAATACGGCGGAAAGGTCGATCTCATCATCACCCACGAGCCGCCGGCAAAAATCAAGGACTTCCTGCTACTGCAGACGGGCAGCGACGCCAGCATCACGGCCATCAACACCTATCTGGAAGATGTGAGCCGTATCTGCAGCTTCGACCACTGGTATTTCGGTTCCCTGCATCTGGATAAGTTTATTTCCACAACCCACATCTGCGTTTTTCATAACATCATCAACGCCAAGACCGGTGAGATCGTCAAAAG
>JAQXMV010000198.1 GCA_029013165.1 Oscillospiraceae bacterium
GCAGGCCGTGTGCCTACCGAAGCGCAAACGGTCGTTTATAGGTAAGCTGTTTTTTATAATATGTTATACCATTCTTCCACGCACTACCGCTCGAGCCGCGGGGGCTCATACTTTGTCAGGCGTGACAAAGTATGCAAAACACTTCCCAGTGCCTGTCGATCGCTCCGGGGTATTTTCGCCAAGTACGGTTTGTAGAATGATTTTTGTTTGTTCCCTTTAGGTGTGTTGTTCTGATTATTACGCTAACTTTCATCGGCGAAAATACAGTCGCTCTGCGCGGACTGCCGATGGTCGAGTGTTTTATGTTGTGCTGTTTTGGCACCTTTTCTTTTCGGTGACGAGGGGGCCCACCGCTTCGCACCCCTCGTCTTGTTGGCCCTTTTTTAGAGGTGTGCGAGGTTAGATATTCGACTATTTGGGTGTGTTGGTAGTTGATGTTTTTTTGTGGCGGTAGCGTTTCGCTTCGTTGCTTGTTGGCAGTTTCCGGGAGGTGGGAGTGGTGAGATATCCGGTTAGTTTGGTTCGTTGGTGATTTTGTTGTTTATTTGTGAGTGGAAACAGGAAAGTGATAAGCCCGGCGGCGGGGGTGCCGGGGCGAGGGCGGCAGCCCTCGCTGCCCGCCGCGGTAGCGGCGGGCATGGCGCGCGCGGAAGCGTGCGCCAACGCGGCCCCGGCACTGAGCCGAAGGCTCAGTGACCGTAAAGCGCCCGCAAGGGCGCTTTACGGCTGCGGCGCACAACCTGCGCCGCCCGGGGCCGCCTCTCATGTCAGGCACCACTTTCCCTTATCACCATAAACCTTCCATTTGCGAAGCCGGCAATACTTTTCGGATTACCTCTTCGCTGTTTACAGGCAATGAAAAAGCCACCCAAAGGGTGGCTTTTTATGGAGCTGGAAACGTGACTCGAACACGCGACCTGCGCATTACGAATGCGCTGCTCTACCAACTGAGCTATTCCAGCAGATTGTTGTTTTTGCAGGTGCTTTCCTATTATAACCGATACTTGCATTATAATCAAGTGTTTTTTCGCTGAAATTTTTAACTTTAGGGGTAAAAATTCAAATTAGTGTTTCTTTTTTTGTGTTTTTGTGCTATCATAATAGGCATAATGAAAATGAAAGGATGGATCTTGTTTGAACAAAATAACCGATACTGTGTATTATGTCGGTGTCAACGACAAAAATATCGACCTCTTTGAGGGTCAGTATGCTGTACCTAAGGGAATGGCCTATAATTCCTATGTTGTCCTTGATGATAAAATCGCCGTCATGGATACCGTTGATAAGAATTTCACCCATGAGTGGCTCGATAATATTTCTGCCGCTCTCGACGGCAGAAAACCGGACTACCTTGTGGTTCAGCACATGGAGCCCGATCATTCCGCTAACATCAAAAATTTCATGAATACCTATCCGGAAGCGAAGATCGTGGCCAATGCCAAAACTTTCAGTATGATCTCACAGTTCTTCGGCGATGATTTCGCCGACAGACAGGTCGTGGTGAAAAACTGTGAAAGTCTCGATCTCGGTGAACGCGCCCTGACCTTTCTCTTTGCCCCGATGGTGCACTGGCCCGAGGTCATGATGACCTATGACAGCAAGGATGAGATCCTTTTTTCCGCTGACGGCTTCGGTAAATTCGGCGCACTGGACGCAGATGAGGAATGGGACGACGAGGCAAGACGCTATTATATCGGTATCGTCGGAAAATACGGCGCTCAGGTTCAGAATGTGCTGAAAAAAGCCAAGGATATGGATATCCGGATCATTTGTCCCCTTCACGGCCCGGTGCTGACGGAAAATCTCGGCCATTATATCGGACTTTACGATACATGGTCCTCTTATGCTTTTGAGGACGACGGTGTAGTGATCGCCTATACCTCCATTTACGGTAACACAAAGGCCGCCGCTGCATCTTTGGCCGACAAGCTCAAGGCAAAGGGCGCACCTCAGGTCGTGCTTTATGACCTTGCCCGCTGTGATATGTCTGTGGCTGTTGCCGATGCTTTCCGCTACAGCAAGCTTGTTTTGGCGTCTCCGACTTACAATGCAGGAATCTTCCCGTTTATGAACCACTTCATTGACGCTCTGACCGAAAGGAACTTCCAGAACAGGACAGTGGCTTTTATTGAAAACGGTACTTGGTCGCCGCTGGCCGCCAAAATCATGAAAGAAAAGCTCTCGGCCTGCAAAAATCTTACCTTTGCTGAAACAACGGTATCCGTCCGGTCTGCACTCAACCGCGAGGTGGAGGGTAGTCTCAACGCTCTGGCCGATGAGCTCTGCAAAGACTATGTTGCCCGTTCTTCGGATATGGCCAATAAAAATGATTTGACCGCCCTTTTCAAGATCGGTTACGGTCTTTATGTGGTCACCTGCTCCGACGGCAAAAAGGATAACGGCCTCATCGTCAACACCGTGGCTCAGCTTACCAGTCAGCCTAACCGCGTAGCTGTTACGATCAATAAGGCCAATTATTCCCACCATGTCATTTCCCAAAGTAAAAAGCTGAATGTATGCTGTCTTTCGACAGCGGCGCCTTTCAGTATATTCAAAAACTTCGGTTTCCGCAGCGGCAGAAGCTGTGATAAATTTGAGGGAATCAGCGTCAGCCGCAGTGACAACGGACTCTACTTCCTCAATAATTACATCAACTCCTTTATGTCCCTTGAGGTGGAGCAGTATGTCGAATTTGAAACCCATGGCATGTTTATCTGCAGAATCACTGAGGCAAGAGTCCTTTCCGACACGGATACTATGACTTATGCCTATTATCAGCAGAATGTCAAGCCCAAGCCGGCAACAAAGGGTAAAAAGGGTTATGTCTGCAAGGTTTGCGGTTATGTCTATGAGGGAGATACCCTTCCCGATGATTTTGTGTGTCCTCTCTGCAAGCACGGTGCCGCCGATTTTGAAAAAATTCAGTGACGGAGAGGCACTGATCTTTATTCAATACAGTTTTAATCAGAAAAATAGTTGTGTTTCAAGGACAAGGCATCGAGCCTTGTCCTTGAAATTTTATCTTACCGAATGCGAATGCTTCACAAGGAAAAGATCTGCTTACTTCGCGCAGGGGAGGTTTGCAGTGGTGGGGGAAAGTGGGGGTATGGGGGAGGGGCGGCCCCGGGCGGCGCATGGCAGTGCGCCGCAGCCGGGAGCCCGACAGGGCTTCCGGCTCGCTGAGCCTGCGGCTCAGCGGCCGGGGCCGCGTTGGCGCGCGCATCCGCGCGCGCCGTGCCAGCCGCCTGTCGGCGGCTGGCAGCGAGGGCGACCGCCCTCGCCCCGGCGGCTTC
>JAQXMV010000199.1 GCA_029013165.1 Oscillospiraceae bacterium
AGGTATTTCGCGCTTTGCGACGCGCGACAAGGGCTCTGCCCCTTGACCCCGCAAGCCTTTGAAAAGGCTTGACCGAAACTTTACTTGATTTCTTGATTTTATCGTTCCATTGGTGTATGATATATTATTAGAGAACTGGCACTCAAAAAAGAAAGGATGCGGCAGATTTTTTTCGGCCGCTGAGGGAAAAAACATGATCAGTGAAAGCATTAACAAGCTCATCAATTACGCTCTGGACTGCGGTCTCATCACCGAAGAGGACAAAATCTACACCGTCAACCGAATCTTAGAAATTCTCGGACTTGACGAATACACCGAACCCACTCAGGAATGCCGTGGCGAACTGGAAGAAATCCTTGCGGAAATTCTGGACTGGGCAACGGAAAAAGGTCTCATTTCCGACAGTATCACCGAAAGAGATCTATTTGACACCAAGCTCATGGGCGCACTGACGCCGAGACCCTCTCAGGTTATCGCCCGTTTTCGGGAGCTTTACCGTCTTTCGCCGGAGCAGGCCACGGACTATTATTACAAGCTCAGTCGCGACACCGACTACATTCGCCGCTACCGCATCAAAAAAGACCTGAAATGGACCACAGAAACCCCTTACGGCACCCTCGACATAACCGTTAACCTCTCCAAGCCGGAAAAGGATCCCAAGGCCATTGCCGCGGCGAAAAACGCAAAGCAAAGTGCCTATCCTAAGTGTATGCTCTGCGTGGAGAACGAGGGCTATGCCGGCAGGCTCAATCACCCCGCCAGACAGAATCACCGCATTATTCCCGTCACCATCGACGGCAGCCGGTGGGGTTTCCAGTATTCCCCCTATGTTTACTACAACGAGCACTGCATCGTTTTCAATGCCGAGCACACGCCCATGAAAATCGACAAGAGCGCATTCTCAAAGCTCTTTGATTTTGTCAGACAGTTCCCCCACTATTTCGTCGGCTCCAATGCCGATCTGCCCATCGTCGGTGGTTCCATTCTCTCCCACGAGCATTTCCAGGGCGGCAACTATGAATTTCCCATGGCAAAGGCCGGCTGTGAGAAATACTATGAGATCAGCGGCTTTTCCGATATTCAGGTGGGTCGGGTCAAATGGCCCATGTCCGTTCTGCGCCTGAGGGGCGAAAGCACCGAAAGGCTGGTGGAATTAGGCGATATAATCCTGAAAAAGTGGCGTGAATACACCGACGAAAATGCCTTTATCTACGCTTATACCGATTCTGTACCCCACAACACCATTACCCCCATCGCCCGCAAAAGAGACGGTGCCTATGAACTGGATCTGGTGCTGCGAAACAACATCACCACCGACGAGCACCCCGACGGCCTTTATCACCCCCATGCGGAGCTCCACAACATCAAGAAAGAAAACATTGGTCTCATCGAGGTCATGGGTCTCGCCGTACTTCCCTCCCGGCTGAAAAACGAGCTGAAAAAGGTCTGTGACTGTCTGGTCAGCGGAGCACCTCTTGAGAACGATCCCGACACGGCCAAGCATGCCTCATGGGTCGCCTCCTTTGCCGATGATTATACTTTCACTGCCGAAAATGCCGAGTCCATCATTCACGACGAGGTGGGAAAGGTTTTCGCGAAATGTCTCGAGCATGCCGGCGTTTACAGCCGTGACGAAAAGGGCATGGAAGCCTTTGACCGTTTTGTTGAGAGCGTCAAAGTCTCTGTCTGAATATCTCAAGAACACCGAAAGATGGCAGGGATTGGAGTCTTTCTCTCTGCAGACAGTTGCGTCTCCTGTTTGATTATGGTAACGCACCGGTTAAACAAACAATAATGTAACGAGGAGAGATGATGAAGAAAATGATTCTGGGTGTATTAATCACCGTAATCGGTCTTGTTTTTTCCGCTTTCAGTTTTATTTATGCAGAGATGAACCCATGGAACTGGAATGGCATTGACGGACTGTTAGGTTCTTTCCTTGGCACTCGTATGTTAATTCCGTTCCTTATGGGAGCTTGCGTAATGATTATCGGTCTAATCATTTGTTTTAAGGAAGTTTACGGCAAAAGCAAAGATTAACAGCTTTTGTCTGTCCACAGCAAAAGCAAGAGAAACCGTTTCATAATTGCCGCCTGATCTGTCAGGCGGTTTTTCCTTTTCTGTGCTGATGGGAAGGAGTGGAGTAAAAAAAGGACGGTAATGCCGACTTCGTGAAGGAGAGGTTGACGCCAAAAAGAAAAGGAAGTGCCTGAGGGGAGAGGCGGCCCCGGGCGGCGCACGGCAGTGCGCCGCAGCCGTAAATCGCCCGAAAGGGCGCTTTACGGCCACGGAGCCTTGGTCTCTGTGCCGGGGCCGCGTTGGCGCGCGCTGCCGCGCGCGCCATGCCCGCCGCTACCGCGGCGGGCAGCGAGGGCTCCGCCCTCGCCCCGGCGGCTTC
>JAQXMV010000200.1 GCA_029013165.1 Oscillospiraceae bacterium
GGAAGGTAACCAAGATAAGGCAAATGAATTATTAAATGATATGGCAATAAATATTGCTACTGATGAAAAAGCAGATGACCCATTTTGGACTAATTCTGCAGCAGATTATTTAACTGGGCTTTCTCTTGGCATGTTTGAGGACGCTAAGGAAGATGAGATAAGTATTTCAACTGTTAACTTAATGATGACAGTTGGTGATGAAAAAATTGGTGCATCTACTTATATGAAAGAATATTTTATCGATGCTGATGAAGTTTGTGAGCTTCTCGGTGTTGCAAAATCAACGGCTTATAGAATTATCCTGGATCTCAACAAGGAACTCAGACAAAAAGGTTATAAAACGATTGCCGGTAAAGTAAGCCGCAAGTATTTTAACGAAAGAACAATGATAGCTGAATAATTATTAACTATAAATTAATTAAGAAGGGAAAAGAAAAATGTCAAGTTATAAAGATAAAAATCATAAGGGGAATAGACCTTGGTATGTTAAATTTTATTACAAAAATGAAGAAGGTAAAAGAGTTACAAAAATTAAAAGGGGATTCCACACACAAAGGGAAGCTGATAAATTTGAAAAATGTTTTTTACAGGATATCGAATCTGAAAAAGAATATGTTTTTGAGTCTGTGGTTGAATTTTATTTGAATCAAAAATCAAATCAGCTGAAAGAAAGTACCATGCAGACGAAGAAAGCGATCATTGAAAAATATATTACGCCGTATTTCAGAGGACGAGATATTCGCACAATTACCATCCGTGAATTAATGCAGTGGCAGGCAAATGAACTCTATAAAAAAGATGAAACCGGAAAGAGAGTTTATTCTGACACTTATATTAAAACAATCAATTCGCAACTTAGGGCGATCTTTAATTTTGCTAAACGAGCGTCCTATATTGACGATAATCCAATAGAAAATTTGGAGAGTGTCGGCAAAAAAGATAGCGACAGAGAATGTGTGATTTGGACCAGCGAAGAGTTTTGGAGATTTGAAGAAGCGATTACTGACTATGAAGATGCTTATCTTGCTGTAATGATCTTATATTATACCGGTTTAAGAAAAGGTGAACTTCTTGCTTTGACAGTAGGGGATTTTAATTATGATAGAAGAACACTGAGTATCAATAAAACCTATAGTGTGATTAATGGGAAACCCATTGTTACCGAACCAAAAACAGCGAAAAGCAAGAGAGTGGTTGAGTTGCCGCATTTTCTGGCCGATGAGATTAAGAATTACATTGATCTTCAGTATAAGCCGGAAGAATCCCAAAGAATATTTCAACATCGAACCGGAAAATTCATTGAAACTGCCCTTGAATACGGTTGTAAAAAAATAGGTATTCCTAAACCGAGAATACATGATTTGCGTCACAGTCATATCACTTTGTTAGGTATGAACATGGTTCCGCCGAAAGAGATTGCACGAAGGGTCGGTCACAGTGAGCTCAAAATGACATGGCATTACAGCCATTCGACAGATGAAGGACAAAAGGCTCTGATTGATAAACTTGAAAGAGATGGAGCAATGTATCATGTCAGTTAAAGCCACAGACCGTAAAGGTCGTTGGAGAAATAAAACTGTGACCTTTCGCATCAGCGAAGAAGAAAACAAAATTCTGGATAGCTTTGTGAGAATGTCTGGTCTTACAAAACAAGATTACCTGGTTGATCGTGTTTTTCAAAGGTCGATAACTGTAAAAGGAACGCCGAAAGTTTATATGAATCTGAAAAGAGAAGCAGAATCAATATTGGAACAATTAGTCAACATGAAAAATAGCAGAGAAGATTTTGAAGATATTTTTGAAACAATCGATTACTTTATCACCATCCTTGACGGATTTAAAAATTTAAATAATTAATTAGAACAGGAGATTAAAACTATGGAAAATAAATTATTTTATAATGTAGAAGATATCATGAAAATTTTTGGCGTCGAAAAATCAAGTGCCTACAGACTGATTAAGAAACTCAACGAAGAACTCGCTGAAAAGGGTTATTATACCCTCAGCGGTGTGGTGAATGCCAAATATTTCAGAGAGAGAGCATATATATAATGTGGAATTATTAACTGTCCCATAGAATGAAAAATAGGCAGGCAATTTCAGAAGTTGCCTGCCTGATTTTTATCGAAAATAGGATCAAAAAAACAATAAAATCGAAATTAGTTGTTGCTTAAAATTGATACTATCAATGATTCAGAACTGCAAACAAAAAGCAAAAAAGAATAATTAACCGTGGCTTTCAGTATCAATTTTAGTATCAATTTTAGTATTAATCCCCGGAAGCCTAATAAATAGGACATTCCGGGGAAAGGTTCATTATTCCCACTCAATCGTTCCACAAGGCTTGGGTGTGACATCGTAAACCACTCTGTTCACACCGTCAACCTCAGCCAGAATACGGTCGGTGATTTTTCCGAGAAGCGCCCAGTCGATGGGCTCAACGGTTGCGGTCATGGCGTCAACCGTGTTGACAGCTCTGATAATCACGGGATATTCAAAGCAACGCTTTCCGCCCTTGACGCCGACTGACTTGAAATCGGGAACGGCGGTGAAATACTGCCAGACCTTACCCTCCAGACCGTTTTTAGCAAATTCTTCGCGGAGAATGGCGTCGGATTCGCGGACGGCCTCCAGCCTGTCTCTGGTGATGGCGCCGAGGCAACGAACACCGAGTCCGGGACCGGGGAAGGGCTGACGGAAAACCATGCTGTCGGGCAGGCCAAGAGCCTTTCCGACTACACGGACTTCATCTTTATAAAGCAAGCGAACCGGCTCGACAAGTTCAAACTGCATATCCTCGGGCAGACCACCGACATTGTGGTGAGCCTTTACGCCGTCGCTTTCAATAATATCGGGATAGATGGTGCCCTGAGCGAGGAACTCAATGCCCTCGAGCTTTCTTGCCTCTTCTTCAAAGACACGGATAAATTCTGCGCCGATAATCTTTCTTTTCTGCTCGGGTTCGGCAACGCCGGCCAGCTTTCCCAGGAAACGCTCGGCGGCGTCAACATAAACGAGATTAGCGTCCAGCTGATTGCGGAAAACCTCCACAACCTGCTCCGGTTCGCCCTTGCGCAGGAGTCCGTGGTTGACATGAACACAGACGAGCTGCTTGCCGATGGCTTTGATGAGAAGGGCGGCAACAACCGATGAATCGACACCGCCGGAAAGGGCAAGAAGCACCTTTTTGTCACCGACGGTTGCACGGATTTCCGATACCTGTTCTTCGATGAATTTTTCAGCCAAAGCTGAAGTTGTGATACGCTCCATATTTGCGGGTCTTGTATTGTTGTCCATTTTTCTATCCTCCGATTTTTAGTTTGTGTAGTTATCAAAATATCCCTGAACGAGAACAACCGGTGTGCCTTTGTCGCCGGAACCGCTGGTCAGGTCGCAGAGAGAACCGATCAGATCGGTAAAGCGCCTGGGAGTCGTGCCCTGTGAAGCCATGTTTCCGACAAGACTGTCTGAGCCTTTTTCTTTGATTCTTTGGGAGATGGCTTCTTTCAGCGCCTCGCCGCTGAGACCTTTGAAATCATTGTCTGCCAGATACTTCAGCTTCAGCTCGTTGGGGGTACCCTCCAGCCCTGAAGTGTAACCGGGAGATACGCAGGGATCGGCAAGCTCCCAGATCTTTCCCTGGGGATCTTTAAAGGCGCCGTCGCCATAGACCATCACTTCGATATGCTTTCCCGTTGCCTGCAGAAGATAAGCCTGTGTTTTATTGACAAAATCACCGCAGTCTCTGGGGAACAGCTTCACGCAGTCCTCGGTGGACTTGTTGGAGCCGAGCAGACCGAAATCGGCATTGAAACCGCTTCCGTCTATAGAGCCGGTGAGGATATCGTCAAGGCCGTATACGGTTTTGGCACCGGCGGCTTTCAGAATACGCTTGGTTCTGGCCCTGGTGTGAATGTCACAGGTGAGGACGCAGTCGGTGAAATCGAGAATAGCCTTGGCCTGATTGGCAAAGATAATGTCACATTCTGCACCGGTGCTTTCGATCAGCTCTTTATAATAGGCTACATAGTCCACTCCGGTGAATTCATGTTTGTTTTCTCCGAAAAGCTCACGGTATTTTGCCAAAGTCAGGACATCGCAGTAGGGGTTGATTCCCGCCTCGTCAATCTGGTCAACGGATATCAGATGATTGCCGACTTCATCGCTGGGATAGCTCAGCATCAGAACGATTTTTTTGCAGCCCATGGCAATAGCTTTCAGGCAAATTGCAAAACGGTTTCTTGAAAGAATCGGAAAAATGACGCCGACAGTTCCGTCCGGAAATTTCGCTTTGATGTCTTTAGCAATAGCTTCGACACCTGCATAGTTTCCCTGGCTTCTTGCCAGAACGGATTCGGTGACGGCGACAACATCTCTGTCGTTTAGTTCAAAGCCTTCGCTTTCGGCAGCTTCTATAACGCTGTCACAGACAATCTTTGCCAGATCGTCACCCTCACGGATAATGGGACATCGGATACCACGGGACACCGTGCCAACTTTTCTTTCCATTAGAATGCTCCTTTTCTTGAATAAGAATGATATTTGTCGCAGAAAACGCATCTTAATTTTAACATTAAAGCAAGAATAAATCAAGGGCTTTCCGAAAACTGAGTAAAAATGAAATGTATGAAACCAAATAAAAATGTAGGGAACAAGATGTAAATGGAAAAAAGACTGAATTGTTGTGATAAAAAAGAAAAGTCCTTTGATATTAAATGTATCGATGGTTATTCGTTTTCAAAAAAGACATCATTTGGATTGAAATCCTACTGTGAAACTATTTACATTTTAAAGTGATACTCGATTCTCATTAAATATGTCAAAGCTTCTCTTACGGTGATTGTGCAACAGTTAAATTATTATTTATTTTATCTAAACTATTTACATTTAAAAGAAATGGTGTTATGATAATCTCAGTTAAATTAGAATGTGCCGCAGTCAGGGAAATTCGGGTGAGAATCCCGGGCAACCGCCATTGCCGTAATTCAGATCCAGTCTGTTAAGTCGGAATGCCTGCGCGGTATAGTCAGACGGACGCTTTTGGGTAAAAGGGAAAGCGCATGACGAGCTTGTGCCGGGATTTCTCCGGTTGCTTATTTGTTTTGTTGCGCCCTTTTTTATCTAAAAAGGGCGCTGTTTATTTTTACGGAGGATCAATCTATGAAAAAGATGCTGTGTGTTTTGTTGTGTGTCCTGCTGATTTTTGCCATTGTTGCGGTGTCATGTTTTGCCGTGAGCGAAAGCAGTCAATGTATCACCGAAACAAAAACGGTTACGGAAAATGCCGGCGCGCTTTATGTGAAAAAGTTTGGTGTGAATTATAAAGCGGCCCCCACGCCTCCTCTTGTTGTGGGCGATACGCTGATTGTGGTTTCCGGTGTCAAGCTATATAAACTCAACGCAAAAAACGGCGAAGAAATTGCTTCTGTCAAAATGGCCGGATCCACCTTTTATGCAACGGTTTCTCCTGCTTTTGCAGAGGGCAAAATATTTGTTCAGCTTGATGGCGGTATCGTTCAGGCCTTTGATTATGAGACAATGAAGTCTATCTGGATATACCGCGATCCCCTCGGCGGTCAGGCTCTGTGCCCGATCACCTACAGCGACGAAACGATCTATACCGGTTTTTGGATCAGTGAGACCGATAAGGCCAATTATGTTGCGCTGAATGTCAAAGACGAAAATCCGAAGCGTGAGGATGAAAGAAAAAAAGCCCTTTGGACCTATACCTCTGCCGGGGGATTTTACTGGTCAGGCTGTGCAGTGGCCGATCAATTCGTGGTTTTGGGCAAGGATAACGCAAGTAAGGACTGCACTTCGCCGTCACAGATTGTTTCCCTGAACCGGAAAACAGGAAAATGCGTGTCTTCTCTTGGTGTGAAAGGGGATATCCGTTCCTCAGTCACTTATAGTTCAGAAACAGATGCTTATTATGTTTCCAGCAAAGCAGGGTACATTTATATGTTCAAAATGAACGGATATGACGGAAAGCTCTCATCGCTGAAAAGTTTTGCGGCGCCGGGTGCTGTCACCGTGACGCCGGTGATCTATAAGGGGCGGCTTTATGCCGGCTGTCAGAAAGGCAGCGGCGGAGAGTTTCTCGTTTTGAACGCTGTGACCATGAAGAAAATTTATTCGGCTGCAATGAACGGATATCCTCAGGGGAATATGCTGGTGTCAACGGGATATGAAAAGGAAACCGGCAAGATTTATATTTATTCCACCTATAATAAGTCTCCCGGAGGCCTTATGCTTTTCACGGACAGCGCCGGACAAAAGGAACCGGTTTCCACGGAGCTTTTTGTTCCTGAAAGCGACAGCCAGCAATTCAGTATTAGCTCTGTCAGCACCGATGAAAAGGGCAATCTCTATTATAAAAACGATTCCGGCTGTATTTTTGCTGTGGGAGAAAAGAAGTCTACCGCAGCGCTGTGGCTATCCATTCTGGTGGCAACGATAAATATTCTTGTCTCTGTGATGAAGAAAATTCTTTTCCGATAACAACTTACCATGAACAGGGAGTGAAAAAATGAATTTTGGATTTAAGAGTCTGCATCCCGCGGCTGCATTACTGTTTTTCATCTTTGCGTTTGTTTTTTCCCTCTCGTCGACTAATCCTTATTTTCTCACGGTTTCTTTTCTTTGTGCCGCTTTGTTTTCATTCAGGCTCAGGGGGAAAAGAGCCGCAGGTTATTTATTCAAAGTGGTCTTGCCGATGATCCTGCTGATCACGGTTTTCAACGGTCTTTTCAGTCATTACGGAGTGACGGTGCTTTTCACGGCAAGGAACGGAAATAATCTTACGCTGGAGGCGTTAGTATACGGTTTCGTTTCCGGCGTCAAAATTGCCGACGTACTGCTGTGGCTCGACTGCTTTAATGAGATTATCGACGCCGATAAAACCGTCTATCTTTTCGGGCGGTTTTCTCCGTCATTCGCTCTGGTGTTTTCCATGGTCATGCGTTTCATTCCGCTGATCAGGCGTCAGGCGGCGGAAATTAACAGGGCGCAAAAGGCCATTGGCTGCAGCGCCGAGGGCAAAAGCGTCTTTCACAAATTGTCTCTTGCCGGAAGACGGCTGTCCATATTGGTTTCCTGGACACTGGAAAGGGGACTGGATACGGCTTTTTCCATGCAGGCACGAGGTTACGGTCTGCCGAAAAGAAGTGCATACAGCAAATATATCTTTTCCGCCTTGGATTTGGCTGTTACTTTTGGCAGTACTGCCGCTTTATTTCTCTTCATTTTAACCGCGTCCCACTTCTGGTCCGGATACAATCCGGTGATCAGCGTTCCCTCTCCGGATGCTTCGCTTCTGGCAGCATTAACAGGCTTTGCGTTTATGCTGCTTTCTCCCATAGTTATTGATTTTACGGAGGAAAAAAGATGGTCGATTTCAGCCTGAAAAATTTCAGTTTCTTCTATCCGGAAAGGGATCAGGCGTCCCTGTATCAGATCAATCTAGACATTCACAGCGGTGAACTAATTGTCCTGTGCGGTCGCTCCGGAAGCGGAAAATCCACCCTACTGAAAATGCTCAAGCCGGAGCTGACGCCTAAGGGCAAAATGACGGGAGAAATACGCATTTTTTCCAAGCAAAAGAGCGAAATTTCACAGCGGGATTCTGCGGAAAAAATCGGCTTTCTGCTTCAGAACACCGAATATCAGACCGTGACCCATACCGTCCGTTCCGAGCTTGCTTTCGGCTTGGAGAATCTGGGTTATAGCCGTGAAGTGATCCGCCTGAGAATGGCGGAAATCTGTGATTACTTTTCCCTGGAAAAGCTGCTTGACAAGAAAACCTGTGAGCTTTCCGGCGGCAAAAAGCAGCTATTGTGCCTGGCGGCTGTGGTGGCCATGCATCCTCGGGTTCTTATACTCGATGAACCGACAGCTCAGCTGGACCCCATGACGGCTCAGACGCTGATGGAAACGGCGGCGCGCCTTTGCCGGGAAAACGGTATGACAGTGATCATCTGTGAGCAACGCCTCGAGAGCGTGATCCCT
>JAQXMV010000201.1 GCA_029013165.1 Oscillospiraceae bacterium
TTTACGGTCACTGAGCCTGCGGCTCAGTGCCGGGGCCGCGTTGGCGCGCGACTGCGCGCGCCATGCCCGCCGCTGTCGCGGCGGGCAGCGAGGGCTGCCGCCCTCGCCCCGGCGGCGAAGCCGCCGGGCTTGCACCGTCCCATTTCCACCCACAAAAAAACAAAAGCACCAACACACCCAAGTAACCGACTATCTTTCCTCTCCACCTTTCAAAAAATCGCCAACAAGACGAGGGGTGCGAAGCGGTGGGCCCCCTCGTCACCGAAAGAACTGGAGTAGTATACTAACAATAGAGTCGAAAAACACCCAAAAATCTGTTAGAATAAAGAAAAACAGAAAGAGGGATAAAATGAAGTACTAATATTTTACCCACGCAGTAACTTCACTAATGGTTCACCTGTGTGCTAACCTCACCTATGGTTTATGTTTTTAGCAAAACGGTACGCACTTGCCACCGGCAACGCGCACAAAAAAACGGCGCTGTCTGTGCAGCGCCACCGTGACGGATAACTCCGTCTTTTATATAAAAGTTACTGCCCTTTTCACTGGGAAACCCCCGGCGAGGGTTTCCCACGGAACGAGAAAAATGCCCCGCATTTTTCCTTGTTCCTCCCTTCCTGCGCTTGATGGAGTATTTTTTCTTTAGCCGTCAGCGCAGTTGTTCATTTTTAAGTAAAGGGCATTTCGCGCTTTGCGAAGTGCGACAGGGGCTCTGCCCCTTGACCCCACAAGCCTTTGAAAAGGCTTGACCGAAACTTTTGTTATTTTCCTTATTCCTTGAAGTGAGCGTCATAGGCTGTTTTCAGTTTCATCATTGCCGTTTCTATAATTGCCTTTGGTGAGGCGAGGACGATACGCTGAAACTGCTCAGAAGCCTTACCGAATATCTTTCCTGAATCCAGCCACAAACCGGCCTGTCCGATAATGAAATCATCAAGCTCCTCAGCGCTCAGTCCCATCTCACTGCAATCCAGCCAGGCAAAATAAGTACCCTCGGGTTCCACGAGCTTGATTTTCGGCATATTTTCCCTGATAAAAGCGCGAACATAATTCAGGTTTTCCTCGATATACTTCTTGCACTGCTCAAACCATTCTTCACCGTCGCGATAGGCGGCCTTGCAGGCTTTGATGCCCAGGTTGGCCGGAACGGAATATCCGCTGCCCTTTACTTCTGCCTTGAATTTTTCACGCAATTCTTCACCGGGAATCCAGATATTGGAGACCTGCAGACCGGCCAGGTTGAAGCTCTTGCTGGGTGCGGTGCAAATAATGCAGTGTTCATACATTTCAGGCGCTGCCTCCGGAAAAATGGTATGAACATGGCCGCTATAGGTAAAATCACAGTGGATTTCATCAGAGACAACAATGACGCCATATCGGTGACAGATTTCTCCCATCTTTTTCAGCTCATCGGCAGTCCAGACTCTGCAGACGGGGTTATGGGGACTGCAAAGAATAAAGAGCTTGACCTGATTGTCTGCAATCTTTTTCTCAAAATCCGCAAAGTCAATATGGTATTGTCCGTCTTGATAGATCAGTGGGTTTTCCACTAATTCTCTGCCGTTGTCTCTGATCACATTATAGAATGGATAATACACAGGTGTTTGAATCAGCACTCTGTCGCCTTTTTCTGTCAGTGCCCGAACGGCTGTCGCCACGGCATAGACGACGCCGGGGGTAACCACCAGCCACTGTTTTTGGGTATTCCAGGAAAACCGCCGTGAAAACCAGGAGGAAACTGCCTGATAATAATCGTCTTTTATGTCTGTGTAGCCGAATATTCCGTGGTCGACGCTCTGCTGAAGGGCCTCAATGATGCAGGGGGCTGCCCGGAAATCCATATCCGCGACCCACAGAGGCAGAACGCTGTCAGGCAGGGAGTTTTCCTGCTTGAAATCGACCTTTAAACTGTCCGTATTTTTTCTGTCTATTACTTCATCAAATATTTTATTGTCCATCATGATACTCTTTTCATATTTTATTTTCATCGAAATCGATGATCACGCAATTTTTCTTAGCCTCTAATTTTGTCATTTTTACCCCGGCACTGGCAAACATTCGCTTCGAGGCGCGGGTGGCCATGGTGCCGGCATATTTATCCGAAATATAAATGACTTCCTTAATGCCGCTTTGAATGATGGCTTTTGCGCACTCGTTGCAGGGGAAAAGAGCCACATAAATCCGGCAGTTTTCCAGGTTGGCTCCGCGGCTGTTGAGGATAGCGTTCAACTCGGCATGGCAGACATAGGGATATTTGGTGTCATAGGCGTCGCCGTCCCGTTCCCACGGGAATTCATCGTCGCTGCAGCCGGTGGGCAGACCGTTATAGCCCACGGACATGATTCTGTTCTTGTCATTGACAATGCAGGCGCCCACCTGTGTGTTGGGGTCTTTGCTCCGGTATGATGAGAGCATGGCAATCCCCATAAAGTATTCGTCCCAAGTCAGATAATCTTCTCTTTTCGGCATAACGATACCGTCCTTTCCTGTGTTTTTTGTTTTATTCGGCTCCGCGGTAATAAAGTCCCCGGGTATATTCTGCGCCGCTTTTCAGCGCGGCGCCCCGGCGGTAGGCTTCCAGTACAGCAGAACACTGAGCCTTGGTTTCCGCGGTGAAATACAAAGTAATGAAGTCGATGTTTTTGATTTCTTTCAGCCTGTCCGCCATATAGATCGGCTGAGAATTCAGCACCTCACTGAAGCCGAAAGAGCACATAACCGGGAATTTTTTTCCCATTCTGTCTGTGAGATAGGAGCGAGACTGACACTCGGCACAGCTTCTGCCGTTGCTGATGGGACAGTTGCGCGTGAGCATCAGCGGAAGTCTGCCGTAGGCGATCAGTCCCCGGGGTGTACTGCCGCCGATGGCGGCGGCGCGGCTGAGGGTCAGTTCAGGCGACAAGGTTATCGCCTTTACACCAAACTCTTCTAAAACAGCCTCGGAAAGGCTGTTTAATACATTCATGGAAAAGCCGGTATGAATGTTGAAACCGAGCTTTTTGGCTATGGCGAGACCGTCAAGAGTGCTGCAGTAAGCGTCGCTTATCCCTTGTTCTTTGGCGCGGATCAGCAGCTTTTCCACAGCCTTTTCGTTGCCGAAAAGGCCTCTCGGCACCTCGACTACGGGGTTTATACCGGAGTTTTTCAGGCTTTCCACCGTTTTTTCCTCAGTTTTCAGCGGAATATATATGTTTTCAACACCGGTGAGATTTTCCGGGATCTGATCGGATTTTGTCACGCGAAGATTGATAAAAGGCGTTCCGGAAGTGCGGTGGGGGAGTAAGGTTACAGTTTTTGGTGTAAAGGTGATAGGCTTTACATCGCTGATGGCTTTTTCCAGCTCCTCCAGGGCTTTTCTTCGCAGGGCATTGATGCAGGAGGCGGACACAATCAGTCCGTCGTCCAGGTCGATTTCGCATGTTTCGGCATAGAATTGCGTGCCGCCGCATTTGGCCAGTCGGTCGGTCAGAGCCTCTTCGGTCAGAGGTTTGTGGAGGGCTTTCTCCGGCAGAGTCTCATCACGGACGAAAACTCTCTTTCCCATGGCGTCTGCACTGAGGGAAAGAGGCTCTCCCTCTTTGACGGTGAGATAAAAGGACACGGGGATCAGCGGCACTTCTTTTTCGTAGGCTTTGGCTAAAGCGCCGAGTATTTGATCCGTTGCGCCCACCACATCTTCTTTTTGTCTGATGCCGAACATCGTTCGGCCGCGGGAAGCGGTGAAATAGCCGTCGGTGAAGCCGGAACGTGAAAAGACCGCCCGGAGATGATCTGTGCTTTGTTCCGAAAGAGTACCGTTCAATGCGTCTTTCACGGCGCAGACAGCGGCGCTGACATATTCCGGCCGTTTCATTCTGCCCTCGATTTTCAGGGAGTCCACTTCTGTCGCCATGGCTTCCTGAATTTTCCCTGTCAGGGAAAGATCTTTCAGGCTCAGATCATGACCCGTGCCGCCGGGGGCGGCAAAGGGTAGACGGCAGGGCTGGGCGCACAGTCCTCTGTTGCCGCTTCTGGCGCCGAACATACTGCTCATATAGCACTGGCCGGAAACACACATACACAGGGCGCCGTGAACGAAAATTTCAATCTCGCAGGGTGCGTCTTTTTTGATGGCGGTGATCTCCTCTGCGGAAAGCTCCCGCGGCAGTACCGCGCGGTGAAAGCCCAGTTCATGAAGCAGTGCTACGCCGGCTGAAGTGCCCACAGACATCTGAGTCGAAGCATGCTTTTCGAGCATAGGCGCGCTGTCGCGGCACAGCCGGGAGAGACCGAGATCCTGCACGATCACCGCGTCGGCGCCGAGCCGGCAGAGAAGCGCAATAAACTCCAGTGCCTCTGGGATTTCGCTGTCATAAATCAGGGTGTTGATGGTGACATGAACCTTTACGCCCCGTGCGTGACAGTAATGAATGGCCGCTTTCAGCTCTTCATCGTTGAAGTTGCCGGCTTTCATTCTGGCGCTGAACTTTTTGCCGCCGAGATAGACGGCGTCGGCGCCGCTGCGCACGGCGGCTGTCAGAGCCTCAAAGGAGCCGGCCGGGGCAAGAATCTCAGGCTTTGCTTTCATCAGCACTCATCGGTTTCACTTTGGTGTTTTTCTTTGCTTCACTGCGGGCGGTGAGAGCCGCCAGCTCTGCCTTGTACCGGTCTCTTTCCAGCCTTGCGGTTTCCAGCTGGCGCTTGGCCTCCTCCAGCTCATGCCTTGCCCAGTCGGCCTTGCTTTTGGCGTTGGAGGCATCGTCCAGATAGTCCTTGATCTGCTCACGCAGACGGTCTGCGGAATCGGTGGCTTTTTTGCAGTCGTCGGCGTAGCTCAGAGCCGCGAGCACGGCGGCCTGCGTGGTGGAAAGGCGGGGACTTTCTTTCATGATCTTGCTGAGATTTCTGTCAAGCTCTCTGCCTAATTCCTGAACATATTTCACATCATCCTCGGCGATAATGGAATATTCGACGCCGCCGATGAAAAGTTTTACTTTGTTTGCTGCCATAGTTATCATCCTTTCGCTGGTTGTTTTCACCTGATTATTATACAACAATTACGGCTCATAATCAAGAATAAATATCCTATAATATATATTTTAACCTAATTGTAAAATTTATTTGATTTTTCTGTACCTTGGTGCTATAATAGATCCGGAAAAACAAAGAAACTGTCATGCACTCAGGAGAAAAGGCGGCAGGGCGGTGCCGATCTTTCACGGTGAAGCTCATCAGGCGCTCCCATCGGCCGGCACGGCGGACAGTTGGACACGATTCACACTTAGCGTCAAGGGGACGCTCGGTGTGCTTTTCTGTTTTTATTTCGGAGGAGCTGAAAAATTTGGAAGCGGTAAAAAACTTTCTTGTTGATATTTATAACACCGAAACGGTACAATATACATTAGACGCCCTGTTGAAGGTTGCTCTTGCCGTTGTGCTCAGCGGTGTCATCGGTTATGAGCGTGAACACTCCCACCGTCCGGCGGGTTTTCGTACCCATATTCTCGTTGCCGTGGGATCCACGCTGGTGATGATGACAGGCAAATTCGTCTTTCAGGAATATCAGGGACTGACTAGCTTTGACCCCACCAGACTCGGCGCCCAGGTTATCAGCGGCATCGGTTTCCTCGGTGCCGGCACGATTCTCCGTGAGGGCTTCAGCGTCAAGGGTCTGACCACAGCGGCCTCTCTCTGGGCGGTTTCCTGCATCGGTCTTGCCGTCGGTTCCGGCTATTATGTGGGCGCCCTGGTCACGACGGTGGCGATTTATCTGACGCTCAATACCCTCAAAAGGGTCATTGCCCGCGGCAATCCCTCCCGAAATATATATATCGAAGCGGATAATCTTTCGCGGCAGGCGGCGGATATCGGTGCGATCATCAAGCGGTACGGAGGAAATCTGCACACCCTCGAGGTGCTTTATGCCGACAGCTCCTCCGCCAAGAGAAAAAGCGATTCCATTGTGATGAAAGCCATTGTATTTCCCAAGGATGAAGAGAGCCTGAACATGACCATTTCCGAGATCAGAGCACTGGACGGTATACGGGATCTCTATATTGACTGAGCGTAAAAAAGGCCTTTCCCGACCGCTGGGAGATATCCCTTTCGGGAGGGCGTTAAAATAAAAACTTATCGCAAAACTCTTGACAATTAATCTGCAATATGGTAATATCATTAGGCACAATACGGAGAGATACCGAAGCGGTCATAACGGAACGGTCTTGAAAACCGTCGTACGTCCTGCGTACCGTGGGTTCGAATCCCACTCTCTCCGCCACTATTGATCTGAATAGTCCGTTGATAACGACACCTATGGAGAAGTACTCAAGTTGGTGACGAGGCGCCCCTGCTAAGGGCGTAGGTCGGGTAACCGGCGCAGGAGTTCGAGTCTCCTCTTCTCCGCCACAAATCCGCCGTAATTTTGATAGAATTGCGGCGGATTTTTTCTATTTTCCGCGCGATGCAAAAACGGCAGAAATGTGTCTGACATGTCGGGATTTGATGAGATCGCAAATAAGAATTTTCGAGGAAGAATGAGATATGTATATTATTCATAGTTTAAAAAAGAAGATCTGGAATGATTATAAGAGTCAAAAGTATTACGGAGAAGATTCATTAAAAAGATTTGGTTTTATCCATTGCTCTGAAATAACAACATATCAATGGGTAGCACCTAACTTTAAAAATGAAACTGACAGTTTCGTATTATTGGTCATTGATACCGATAAATTAGAAAATAAAGTGATCTGGGAAGATTTAAGGAATTGTGGAGTGGCATATCCGCATATTTATGGACTTCTGAATACAGACGCGGTTGTAGAAGTAGTTCCTCATCTTTGGAGCGATAAAAAAGAATGGATTGTTAATCAAGAATTATTAAAATACGAAACTCAAAATAAATGAAAAATCCCGGTTTGGTGAAGTGATCACCGCTTCACCGTCCGGTAGCACCAATAAAGCCAAAGGGTGCATTTATACGGTGGGTCTGTTTTTTCTCGGGAATTGATAATGGCCAACCTCTATCATCACTAAAATCAGCATGAACAAACGGAAGTCGACATGAAGAATATGGATTATTTAAGTCAGGATACGCTCCTGTTTTTTGAGCAACACCGGGAAGTATACCCGTTATATGAGGCGTTTGTAAATATGCTGTTTGAACGGTTTTTGGCACTTGTGAAAAAAGAGAATTGCTTGGTTGTTCAAGTCATTTGCTCTATATCTGTAGGAGAAGTTAGACATATTTGAATTTCCGGGGGTGATGAGTGAATGGAAAGAACAACGTTTGAATTGTTAGAGATTCAAAAAGTTGAGAAAGATACAGAAATGGTCGATAGATTGCTGAATTTTGTCGAACACTTTTCATGGTTAGAAGTGAAAGACCATACTTTGCGGACGATAAAAAACTGGGCCTTTGAGGAATGGGAAACTCCGTTTGTAGCAACGATATGCGGACGCATTGTAGGAATGGTAACGATCATGAAATCTGACTATTATCCACGACCTGAGATATATCCGTGGATATCAACTTTGTTTGTAACTGAAGAATATCGTGGCCAAAGAATCAGCGGAAAACTCATTGATTTTGCAAATAAATATGCAAAAGAGATTGGTTTTGATAGGACATATATCCCGACAGAATTTGTTGGCTTATACGAAAAATACGGTTATTGCTATATTAAGGATATCGTGAATTACGGTAACGGTATTGACCGTTTGTATGCGAAAGAATTAAAATGACTGCATTCGTCAAATTCCAGTTTCGTGAAGCGATCACCATTTCACCGTCCGGTAGTACAAATTCGCCAAGGAACCATCGGGTTCGCCGTTCTGTCAGGATTCCGGTTCTCTGCCATAAGTCTGCC
>JAQXMV010000202.1 GCA_029013165.1 Oscillospiraceae bacterium
ATTTCCCTGGGACTTCTGTCCTCCTTTGCCGCGGATACCAACATATCAACGGGGGCTCTGCTTTTGCGCGAAGCGGTCATACGGCCTATATGTACCTCCATCAAGCGCGACGGAGGAATTACCGGATTTTACGGCATTGACATGAGTAAGGTCAGTCTCTATCAGCCCTCCGAGGGCTATTGCTTGGAAAAACTCACCATTGACGGTCTGCCCATGGAGGTGCTCCGGGACGAAAACAGCGAGAACAGTGACCGGGTGATCTATCAGCTTCATGGCGGCGCCTTTGTCTATGGTTATAATGATATTTACCGCAAGCAGGCGGAACGCTGGTCGCGGCTGGCCGGCGGCGCTACGGTGGTGTCCATTGATTACCGACTGGCGCCGGAACATGTTTTTCCCGCCGCCCTGGAAGACGCCCTGAAAGGCTGGGACTGGATATTGGCCCAGGGCTATCAGGAGAAAAACATCGTGGTTGTCGGTGACAGCGCAGGCGGCAACCTTTCGTTGGCTCTGGGACTTTCCCTGAAAGAACAGGGCAAAGAACTGCCGAGAGCCATGGTGCTCATGTCTCCGTGGGCGGATCTTTCGGAAGAAGGTGAATCCTATACCGAGAATCTCTATAAAGACCCGATGTTCGGCATCAAAGAGGGAACCGAAAGAAAAGAGGGCTACCATGCCGTTTCGATTGTATATGCCGGTGAGATGGATACCCATGATCCGCTGATTTCTCCGGTTTACGGCGATTATTCCGGCTTCTGCCCCATGCTGATCCAAAGCGGTACTTATGAGGTGCTGGAAAGCAATTCCGACATGATCTATGAAAATGCACGCGCCAACGGAGTTGATGTCAGGCTGACGAAATATGAGGGTATGTGGCATATGTTCCAGCTTTTCGGTGACCTTTTCCCGGAATCAAGAGAGGCATGGTCTGAGGTCGAAGTCTATCTGAACGGAATTTTTGCGGCGTGAGAAAGAGACAGATTCCGGCATGAAATAATATTGACAAACTGTGAATAGGCGTGTATAATGAAATTACATTATATAAGGAGGACAAAACAATGAACGAAGATGTTAAGAACGAGACCGTTCAGGAGCCCGACTGGTCCCTGCATATGTTCTGGGAGGATATCACAGACCTCATTCAGAAGCTCATCGCATTTATCAAGTCTCTGTTCAATTACGGTGAATAATCAGTCAAGCGGCAACCGCAAAAAGGTTGCCGCGAACTTTTTAAAATAGCCGTCGGATTCCGGTAAATCGACGGCAAAAGGAAGAAAATAGAGAATGACGGAGGTAAAAATATGGCAGGTTCCATTAATGCCGAGAGAGCCATCGAGCGCTTTCAGGCCATGATCAGAGTGAAAACAGTTTCCAATAGAAAAGAGGGGATCGACAGGGAGGCCTTTGCGGCGTTTTTGCCGATGCTCCAAGAAAACTATCCCGCTGTTTTTGCCGCTGCCGAAACACAGACGGTCAATGAGTTCGGTATTCTTATGCGCTGGCCGGGAAAGAATCCTTCTCTGGCTCCGGTGGTGCTGATGGCCCATCATGATGTGGTTTCCGATGAGGGACAGGAGTGGAAGCATCCGGCTTTCGCCGCGGAGATTCATGACGGCTGTATCTGGGGCAGAGGTACGATTGACACCAAGTGCCTGATCGCCGGCATATTTGAGGCCATGGACAGCCTCATCGGCGAGGGCTTCCAGCCGGAAAGAGACATTTATTTCGCCTCCAGCAACTGTGAGGAAGTGGCGGGAGACACCATGCCGAAAATCGTAGAGCTTTTTGAAAAAAAGCGTATCACGCCGCGCTTTGTCCTTGATGAGGGCGGCGCCATCATGTCTAATCTGCCCATGGGAATTAAGAAGCCTTATGCCATGGTTGCTGTTTCGGAAAAAGGTTGGGCAACGGTCACCCTGACAGCCAGAGCTGTCAACGCCGCCCATAACGCCAAGTCCTCCGGCAAAAAGCTCTCGGCTCCGGAAAAGCTGGTCAAAGCTCTGAATGCTCTGGAAAGCAGTCCGATGCCTGCGCAGATCACCTCGGCTCTCGAGGGTATGTTGGGCGCTTTCGCGCCCTGTGTGCCGCTGCCGCTGGGAGCCGTCTTCAAAAACGCTGATAAAATCAAGCCTGTGCTGAAAAAGGCCATGGAGGGCAACGCCGACACAGCGGCCATGATCCGCTCGGTGATTTCTCTTGTCTCCATTGAGGCGCCCGATGAAAACGGCGCGCCGGCACAGACGGCAAGCGCCAAGCTCAAGGTCAGAATCGCTCCCCACGATTCCATGAAGTCTATCCTTGAGCATATCAAAAACACGGTAGGGGAGGAGATCGAAGTCACAGCGGAGAAAATATCCGATCCGCCGAGAATTTCCAGACACAAAACGGAATCCTTTGCCTACCTGGAGACCACGCTGAAAAAGGTCTTTCCGGATATCGGCGTCGCGCCCTTTATCCTGAACGCAGGCACCGATTCCCGTCACTTTTCCCGGATATGCAAGGAGATCTACCGCTTCGGTGCTTTCCGGCTCGATGACGAGCTTTTCGCCACCGTTCACAGCGCCAACGAGAGAATTCCCGTGGAGGACTATCTCAAGTGTATCGAGTTTTACCGCGCCTTTATCGGCGGATTGAAATAAAGCGCATCTCCTATATTTGTACGGTCAGTGCAGATTGTGATTTCAGGTGAAATTTTCCAAATGGTATTGACTTGAATCTGCCGTCTGTGATATGATGAATACAAGGCAGAAGATATTTTTGCCGTTTTAAAAGGGAAACGAAAACGCCCGTCTCATCTGGAGTGGGGCTGACGGTGAAGTTAATATGAAGAAAAGGAGAAAACACCATGTCAGTTATCATGAAGCTCTTTACCAAGTTTTTCTTAAAGTTAGGACTTAAAATTATTTTCCCGTTCTTTTAATAAAACTGAGGCTGTCCGGTATATCGCCGGGCAGCCTTTTTTACTTGGTTATATATAAACAACCCCGAAGCAATGGCTTCGGGGTGACAGACTGTCGATAAATGCGCCCGAGCGCATAGTGATGGGCTATCAGAAAAAAATTGTATAGATCAAGTTTCTGCTTTCAAAAACATTCCAGCGACATGGTATCGAACCATGTCGCTGAAAATCACTATGCTTGCCGTTTTTTCTCGCTTGGAGTACCTATGTACACCTATCGCTCGAAGAAAACGGCATCGGCCATCATTTCTCGGCAGTCTCCAGCTTGTCGAAAAATACTTTTTCGACAAGCTGACACCCCGAAGCAATGGCTTCGGGGTGATCAATTCGGTCAGGTTCAGTTTTTTTTCTTCGGTCTGCCGCTGACAGCTAACTGCCACACGATCTTTTTCAGGTCAAAGCTCGGCGCCACATAGAATTGTGTCAGTTTGCGGATAGGCTTTGAGGCCAGCAGGAAAGCGATCGGTATGCCCGACAGACAGTAAAGCGCCAGCAGAAAATCATTGGTCAGAATCCGCAGGATGTCATATCTTGCGTCAATGGCTCTCAGTAGGACAATGACGATGATGTGCAGGGAATAGACATAGGCAGAATTGGTGCCGATATAGGAGAAAGGCACTTTCTTCGTGGGCGTGATGCCCATGGTGAAGAAGAAGAACAGGAAGCCGATGAGATAGCGAAGTGCCGTTTCCAGGAAAACAATCAATTCCGTGGTGCCGAATTTTTTGGAAATATAAATGTAGGTGGCGTTGAGACACAGAGTGTTGTAGCTGATCTCTTTCGCTTTGAGGAAAACATAAACTCCTGTCACAAGAAAAGCGGCAATGCTGATGACTCGGAAATAAGGCTTTTTGCAGAAGTCAAACTTATAATCGGCCGTATAGTATCCGAAAAGGAAGAAAGGATAGTAGGTGATGGCTCTGTGAAAACCGCCGTAAACCGTGTAGGGTAAAAAGCCAATGGCCAGTGCGAGAAGCATACTGGCCGGGAAAAGCCATTTGTACTTGACCAAGTGCGGAGAAATGAAGCCGTAGATCGCCAAAACAAACATATACCACATACCCATGAGGGGGTAAAAAAAGGAGAAACTCTCGATGTCGTTCCGATAGAGGGGCAAGACCGAATAGAGAAGAAGAAGTCCTGTTTGCTGAACCAAATAGGGCACAAGGATTTTGCTGAAAACCGTGGGCCAGTCATTGGTGTCCACTCTTCTTTTGGCAAAGCGGCCGGAAATGATCATAAAGACCGGCATGTGAAAAACGAAAATGAACTTTTTCAGTGCTACCACCCAGTCCTGACTGGTGCTGAAGTCACCGGTTGTCAGGTGGCCGATGACAACGGTAATGATCAGAATTGCCTTGGCATTGTCAAACCAATAATCCCTCTGTCGATTTTGCAGGGGAGAAGTATTGCTTTTTACAGCCTCCATGTGAAACCTCCTGTATATTATGCCGATTGAAAAATATACATATCTTTGGCAGTGCTATAATACTATTATAAATGATAATGTGAATGCATCATGATAACTATGTGAAAATCAGTTGAAAAACAGTATCAGAAATAAATTATACACTGATTAGCCGGTTTTTGTCAAGAAAAAGGACCCTAAAAGAAAGGAAAGAGACTATGCACATTCCCTCATCACAGTCACAGCTTTTGGAAATTGAGGATTTTCACAGCGCTCTTGCACGCAGTGAGATCCAGGATCATATCCGCTACGATGTCAACCGCTGGATCTATGTGCCCAATGATTACAACGAATACCGTTACATTCTTGGCACGAAAGGAAAGAATCCGCTGATTTGCATCGGCATCAATCCCTCCACAGCCGTTCCTGACGATCTGGACAACACTCTCAAATCCGTGGAGCGCATTGCCCTGGGCAACGGTTATGACAGCTTCATCATGTTTAATGTCTATCCCCAGAGAGCCACTCGACCCGAGGACATGGACAGAGAGCTCAACAGCAGACTGCACGGTGAAAACATGAAAGCCTTTGCCTATATCATGTCCTTATATTATAAGGAAAAGCCCTCTGTCTGGGCGGCATGGGGGACTATCGTTGAGACTCGTCCTTATCTCAAGGACTGCCTGATGGATATGCTGGAAATCGGCAAGCAATTCGATGCACGCTGGTTTTCCAGCGGCGCCATCTCAAAAAAAGGTCATCCGCATCATCCTTTGTATCTTCGCAAGGACAGCGGTCTGGATCCCTTTGATATTGAAAAATACATCAATGAGGTGCTGTGAGGCAGCGTATACTTTTCCGCTTTCTCCCACAGAAAAGCGCAATCTGCTTCGTAACCGTAAGGTTTTGCGGCTTTCCGGTGAGATGTTGCCTGCCGGAAGGCGGCGGCCCCGGGCGGCGCACGCATATGCGCCGCAGCAGGAAGCCCGGTCGGGCTTCCTGCCGCTGAGCCGCTGGCGGCTCAGCGCCGGGGCCGCCTCGGCGCGTGCGGTCGCGCGCGCCTTTGGCCGCCGCATCCGCGGCGGCCGGCGAGGGCTACCGCCCTCGCCCCGGCGG
>JAQXMV010000203.1 GCA_029013165.1 Oscillospiraceae bacterium
TGAAGATGATCAGGGAAATGACAAAGAGAACCGGAGGAATAACGGCAAGCATGACGGTGATGGCCAGCTTGGCCGACTGAGGATTGGCATTATGCGCCTGTCCGTCATATCCGGAAACGCCGAGGCTGACAAAGAGGATAATCGTCTGAAGAGTGTAGGCCATTTTCTGCAGGAAGCCCTTCATGGAGAAAGTTATACTTTCTGCTCGGAAGCCCATTTTGACCTCACCGTAGTCCACGACATCAGCCAGGAACACCGTCTGCGCAATGAACATGGAGGCCATGCCGATAGCGGCGATCGTATAACTGATATTCATGAGAATGAAGATTTCCGTGAAAGCACCGATAGCCATACCGGTATAACCCACGGCGCAGATGATGAGAGAGGTCTGATAGGCTCTGCGCTTAGACATATATTTGGTAAGAATGGGCAGAAGCAACAGACCGACCACGGAGCCGATTGCCTGACTGGTGGAGAACATGGACTGCTTATTGGGATCGCCCACAACAACATCAAAATAATAGGTAGCCACACCGGAGGTCAGATACCAGCCGGCATTGGAAATCATGGCAAAGAGCATGAAAACAAGGAGCTGATCGTTCGCCTTGATAATGCTCAGAGTCCTCTTCAGGGAGAACTTCTCGCCGGAAGCCGTGGCCTGTGTCTCCTTGGTGGAGGCAACGGAGACGCTGGAGAAAAAGATCAGGAAGATGGCGCAGACGAGGGCGCAGATAAAGTAACTCCTGCCGTCATGAACCTTTACGGCCTCACCGTTTTCATTGAGGGCCGTGGTGGTGCTCACAGCCGTCATCAGCAGCGGAGCGCCGATGGTGACGATGCCCTGACCCAGACCGGAAAAGGTTCTGGCAATGGTCGAAAGAAGATTTCTCTCCTTGGGATCACTGGTGAAAGACGGAACCATGGACCAATAGGGAATATCGGCCAGGGTGTTTGTCATGCCCCATCCGATATAAACCACTGCCACATAGGCGCAGAGCGCAGCACCGGTGAGCTTAAAGGGATTGGTGAAAAGCAGCACCAGAACAATCGCATTGAGGATGGAGCCGCGCAGAATCCAGGGCCTGTATTTACCCATTTTTGTGTGGGTGTTGTCAACGATTGTTCCCATCATCGGGTCGTTGATACCGTCCCAGAGTCTTGCTATGGGCGTCAGAACAAGCAGAAATGAGGCTTTCAGTCCCAGAACATCGGTCAGATATTTCGCCAGGAAAGAATAGAACATTCCGTAGCTGAGGTCAAGACCGATGGCGCCGACACCGTAGCCGAGTTTGCTTTTGATGTACTTGAGTGTGTTCATTAGGTTCCCCTTTCGTTTTCAATAAATTTTTCCAGTTCTTTTCTATTGATATTTTCTGTCCCTGTCTCGCTTTCCTCACCGCAGTGACACAGCATGGCGCCGGAAAGCGGGAAAAGGCTGAAATGATATCCGTAGGCAGTAAAGCTGTTTTCATCGGCAAAAGCCGAAAAATCATAGGTTGCCAGTCCCCCGGAAAGGCCGCTGCCCTCTTTTTTCAGAATACTCTCTTTCATCACCCACAATCGCAGAAAGGCTTCATTCTGATCGGGACTTTCTTCGATAAAGCGTCTCTCGCTTTCGGTGAAGTACCGCCTGGCAACCCTTTCCTTATAAGGTACTTTCACCTGGACGTCAACGCCGACTTCGCTTTTTCCCACAGCCAGCGCCACATAGCTTCCGCTGTGACTGAGGTTAAAGCAGATCTCCCCTGTTTTCAGGAAAGGTTTTTCATTCCGCCGCGAAATCACGGTAAAATCTTTCACAGCTAACTTGTTTCCGAGCACATAGCAAAGCAGAGCTTTGCCCCAGAGAGAGTCTCTACGGCAAGCGCTCAGACTCTCCTGCGACTCGAAGTGAGATGATATAGACTGCGGCAGCGGTGAAATTTCCCTTTGGGCGCCGTCGGTATCCAGAAGATAAATCATCTTCAGCTTTCGGTAGTATAGTGAATGGGCTGTGACGGGAACATGATGGCGCAGATGATATATGTGGTCAGTCCGAAGCCGAGAAGAAGCACGCACAGGGCGAAGATCAGCCGCACCAGCGTGGCGTCAATATTGAAATACTCGGCAATGCCGCCGCATACACCGGCAATTTTCTTGTCGGTGCTCTTGAATATCTTTTTGCCCGTGTTCACATTGGTATAGTCCTCGGGCGCGGCAGGAAAGACCAGAGCCATAATCAGATAGGCGATCACAAAGGGTATGATGGCCACAGCAAAAGCGATACAGACTGCCGCCGTTCTCACAAGCACCGGGTCAATGTTAAAATAGTCGGCTATGCCGCCGCAAAGGCCGAGCAACTTTTTGTCCTTGCTTAAATAGAGCTTTTTCATGGGGTTTCTCCTCCTTGATTTTGTTTATTGGATATCGTTCTGCTTTTCGCAGGCGGCCAATGTATTTTTCATCAGCACCGCAATGGTCATGGGACCGCAGCCGCCGGGAACCGGCGTGATGTAACTGCACTTTTCTTTCACGCTGTCAAAGTCAACATCGCCGCAGAGCTTTCCGTCGGGCAGACGGTTCATACCAACATCAATCACAACAGCGCCGGGCTTCACCATATCGGCTGTGATGAATTTTGCCTTGCCCACTGCAGCAACAAGGATATCCGCCGCCGCGGTGAAACGGGCAAGCTCTTTCGTCCTGCTGTGGCAGACGGTAACGGTGCCGTTTCTTTCCAGCAGAAGCGCCGCCATAGGCTTGCCGACGATGTTGCTTCTGCCGACGACCACGCAGTTTTTGCCCTCAACGGAAATTCCGTAATAATCCAGCAGTTCAATGACGCCCATGGGCGTGCAGGGAGAAATATCATAGTCCCCCAGCCATATTTTTCCCACATTTTCATTGGAAAAACCGTCCACATCCTTTTCGGCCTTGATGGCGTCAATGACCGCTTTCTCGTCGATGTGTCCGGGTAGCGGCAGCTGGCAAAGAATACCGTTGACGCTGTCGTCTTTCATCAGACGGTCGATGAGTGCGAGAAGCTCCTGCTGGGTGGTTTCTGCCGGCAGAGCAAATTCCAGAGATTTGATTCCCGTGGCCGCGCATGCTTTCTTTTTGTTGTTGACATAAACTCTGGAAGCCGGGTCGTCTCCCACGATAATCACCGCGAGACACGGCTCGATTCCCTGCTGTCGCAACTGCTCCACTCTTTGCTTCACCTGCTGCTTGACATGTGCGGAAACTTCCTTTCCGTCAATGAGCGTAAACATCAGTTCTGATTCTCCTTTTCCTGTGTTTCTTTTTCTTGATACTTTTTCGATTTCAGTCTGCCTTTCTCGATGACCATTTCTTTCATTCGCTGATTTCTGGCCTTGCGCTCGTCTCTCTTTCTGAGGATTTCAAGCTCCTTTTCGCTGAAAGGCGGGAAATAGTCCACGCCCTCGATGGGCTGCGGATTTTTCGTGTATTTGATCAGCTTCACCGTCAGCAATGTGCCGCAGAAAAGCACCAAACAGAAAGAGAGAAGCTGGGATACGCGGATATTGGTGTCGCCGATGAAAAGGCTGTCGGTGCGCATACCCTCCACGATCATGCGCTCAAGGCCGTACCACACGCCGTAGCTCAGGAACAGCTGACCGCTGAATTTGCGATATTTCTTGAGAATGATGAAAAGGACAAAAAAGCCGAGAATGCACCAGACCGATTCATAAAAGAAAGTGGGGTGCACATAAAGTTCATTTTCCCGAATATACTGTTCGATATTATCCACAGAGCCGAGGCCGAAAGCGTCGGGATTGCGCTGAATATAACGGATAACCGTGTCGCTCATCATGCCCCAGTTTTTGCTGCCCGTGAAGCCGCCGAAGGCCTCCTGGTTGGCGTAATTGCCCCAGCGGCCGATGCCCTGACCGATGAGCAGGCTGATGCCCACCATGTCGAGCAGATTATACATATTCAGCTTTTCCACTTTGCAGACGATCCACGCGGCCAGCAGACCGCCGATGATACCGCCGTAAATAGCCAGTCCCCCCTGCCAGATATAGAGAATACTGATGGGGTTTGCGGCGTAATCCTCCCAGCGAAACGCGACAAAATAAAGTCTCGCGCCCACAATGGCGCCGATGGTGCCGAAAAG
>JAQXMV010000204.1 GCA_029013165.1 Oscillospiraceae bacterium
GTTCGATACCATGGAGCTGAAAGAATCATGAAAGCAGATGAATAATTTTATCCTGTTTTTTCTGTTATCCATCACTATGCGCTCGGGCGCATTTATCGACAGTCTGTGCCCTCCCGAAATGAATTCGGGAGGGCATACTATTTTTCTTTGCGTTTTATTCCGGCTGAGTGACAGTCACACGGCATTTGGCCGAGGCCCCGCCGTAAACCGCCGTAACCGTGATCTCCACCGTTCCGGCCTTGAGTGCTGTGACCACACCGTCCTTGACTGTCGCAACGGTTTCGTCTGCGCTTGTCCATATCACGGTCTTATCCGTGGCATTTTCCGGCAGAAGAGAGGCAGTCAGTTCAGCGCTTTTGCCGACTTCAAGGGTGAGTTCACTGCTGCTGATGGTCACCGAGTTCACAGGTTCTCTGACCGTAATGCGACATTCGGCATAAATCGAGCTGTTGCCCTTGGCGGCGGCACGAACCGTAACCGTACCGCTTTTGCCGGCAGCGGTGACGACGCCGTTGACGACGGTTGCGACGCTGCTGTCCGAGGAAGTCCAGACCAGTGTATTGTCGTCAGCGTCGGTCGGGCTGAGCTTCGGCACAAGGGTGAGACTTTCGCCTTGATTGATGGTTTCACTGTCATGGCTGAAGGCGATGCTTTCCAGTCCCTGCAGCACATTCACCACGCAAAATGCGAAGTGATCGCCGTCAGCCGATCTGGCTGAGATGACGGTACTGCCGCGTCTGACAGGTGTGACCACACCGTTCTTGACCGTGGCCACCAGACTGTCGCTGGTCTGCCATATCAGCGTCTTATCCGTCGCATTGGCAGGAGAAATATCAGCTTTCAGAAGCACCGGCTTGCCGAGATAAAGATCCAGTCTGTCCTGACTCATCGAAACCGACTCTACATGCTGCTTGACGGTTATTTGACACTGCGCGCTGATCCCGGTATCGACAGTTTTCGCGCTGACGGTTACTGTGCCGGCGGTTTTGGCCGTCACCACACCGTTTTCTACGGCGGCCACGCCCTCATCGCTGGATGTCCAGATCAGGGTCTGGTCGAGGGTGTCGGCAGGCAGGATCTTTGCGGTGAGTTTCAGGGTTTCACCGGCGTATATCGACGCGCTCGTCTGAGACAGCGTGACACTTTCACTCTTGACATCGACAGTGACCTTGCACTGCGCATAGATGCCCTCTGTCACACTCTGGGCGGTGACAGTCGCCATACCACCGCTGACAGCGGTGAGCTTTCCTGATGCGTCCACGGTGACAATCTTGCTGTCCGATGAGCTCCAGCTCACGGTTTTGTCGGTAGTGTCCTCGGGAGAAACCACGGCGCTGAGTTTGTAGGTTCCGCCTTTTTTCATGGTAACCGAGGAGGAATTCAGCGTGACCTTTTCCGCCAGCTTATAGACCTTGACGGTGCAGACACCGCTGACGCTCTTCTGCGCCTTGGAGGTAGCCGTGATCGTGACCGTACCGGTCTTATGGCTCGTCACCGTTCCGTTTTCATCTACGCTGGCGATGCTGTCATCACTGCTGGACCAGGACACGGACTTGTCATAGGCATTCATAGGCAGTACCGTCGGAGTAAGCGTGACGCTTGCTCCGACATTGAGAGATTTACTTTCCGGAGTCAGGGTAATCTCCTGTGCGCCCTGACGAAGTTCGATTTCGACCGAAGCGCTGACAAGAGCGCCGACTGCCGTAGCCGTGACAGTGACCTTACCCGAAGCAAGAGCCTTCACGACACCCTTTTCACTGACCGAAGCCAGCGCCGGATCGGAAACCGACCAGGTGACGCTTTTATCTGTTGTGTTTTCCGGCAGGACCTCTGCTGTGAGAGCCGCCGAGGAGCCGACCCAGATGCTTTCGGGTGCTCCCTTGATATTGATCTTTTCTGCTGTTTTGATGATGGTGATTTTGACAGCGGCCGAGGCGGTGCCGGAAACCGATTCGGCGGTGACGGTGACCTCACCGGTGTTTTTGGCTGTGACCAATCCGTTTTGATTCACGGAGGCCTTATCAGAATCGGAAACTTTCCAGACAAGACCCTTGTCAGCCGTGTTTTCCGGCAGAACCTCTGCCACGAGTGCCAGACTGCCGCCCAGAGACATCACATAGCTGTCTTCCGGGAAGACGACTTGCGTGGCTCGCTGAATGACCTTGACCTGACACTCGGCAGTCATGCCGTTTTCGGCCCTTGCCGTGATCACGGCCTCGCCTCCGGCTACGGCCGTGACGGTTCCGTCGCTCGTTACCGTCGCCACTGTTTCATCAGAGCTTTCCCATGTGACGGTTTTATGGCTGGCGCTCTCCGGCGCCACTGTGGCCTTGAGGGTGAAGCTGTCGCCGTTATTGACCGTCTTTTGAACGGTGTCAAGGGTAACGCCTGTAACGGCACGCAAAACATTGATCTTGAGTTTTTTCGATACATTGCTGTTATCCTCTGATGTGACGGTGATTTCTGCACTGCCCAGAGTCTTGGCCGTTAATTTTCCGTTTTCATCGACACTAACAATATTTTCGTCGGAAGACTGCCAGAGGAGTGTGGGATTCTGCGCATCAGCGGGAACGACGCTGGCCTCGATGGTCAGCTCTTCGCCCTCATAAAGGGAATACTCCTCCTGATCGGTTTCGATATCCTCTACGCCGAGATAAACCGTAACCTTGCAAACGGCAATGAGTGAAGTGTTACTCTTCATCTTGGCGGTGATATATGTCGTGCCCTTGCCTCTTGCCTGAACCAGTCCGTCGGAGCTAACCGTAGCAACATTCTTGTCGCCACTCTGCCAGAGAATGGTCTTATCCGTGGCATTTTCCGGCAGAACCGTGGCCTTGAGCTGGAAGGCTTTGCCGTTATACATGGTGATGGCGGTCTTGTCAAGAGAAATACTCTTGGCAGGCTCCACAACGGTAAAGGTACACTTTGCCGTCTTGGCGCCGTCTTTTGATGTGGCGGTGACCACAGCCGTTCCGACGACGAGGGCTTTGATATTACCGGCAGAATCAACGGAAATAACACTACTGTCTGAACTTGCAAAGGTGCAGGTCTTTGTGGTCGCGTCCGAGGGCAGATAGGTCACTGTCAGTTTGGTCTGCTCGCCTCTGGCAATGGAAACATTGGTTTTGTCGAGCTTAATGGAGGTGACATGCTGTTTGACCGTCACCGTGCACTTGGCGGTGTAGCCGCCGTCAGCCGTCTTGACCGTCACCGTGGCCTTACCGGCCTTAACGCCGGTGACGACGCCCTTGGCATCGACCGTTGCGATCTTACTGTCGGAGGTAGACCAGGTGACTTTCGTATTATTGGCGTTGGAGGGAACCACGCTGGCTTTCAGCGTAACCTTGGAGCCGGTATAAACACTGGCTGAGGCGGTGACGCTCACACCGGTGACAACCTGATTGACTGTGATCTTGCAGCTTGCCGTCAGCCCGTTTTCCGTTGTGGCTGTGACGGTGGCCGTTCCTTTGCCCACAGGTGTGACGACACCCTTTGCGGACACCTTGAGAACTTTCGCATTACTGGTCGTCCACTTGACGGTCTTGTCCGTTGTGTTGGCGGGCAGAATGGTCGGCTGCAGGGTATAGGTTTTATTGGAATTCAGCGTAAGAGTGCTCTTATTCAGCGTAATGCTCTGAGCCGGTCGTTTCACGGCAACCACGCACTGCGCCGTATAGCCGCCGTCGGCGGTCTTGACGGTAATGGTCACATTGCCGGGAGCTACAGCCGACACAACACCCTTGGAGCTCACCTTGGCAACTTTCGTATTGCTGCTGGTCCAGGTAAGGTTTTTATTGGTGGCATTGCTCGGTGTAATGGTGGCGGTGAGCGTGAAGCTCTTTCCCAGATAGAGCTTGGCCGTGGTGCGGCTGAGAGAAACGGACTTGACCTTATTGGCCACAACCACCTTACAGGTAGCCTTGAATCCGCCGTCTGTGCTTTGGGCGGTAATGACCGCCGAGCCGACGGCAACACCGGTGACCACACCTGTGGAAGAGACCTTGGCCACTTTCGTATTGGACGAGGTCCAGATTACACGCTTATCCGTGGCATTGGCAGGAGAGATGGTAGCTTTCAGGGTGTAGGTAACCTTGGGATCTATCCGGATACCGGTTTTATTCAGCGAGATGCTCTTGACAGGATTGACCACATTGACCTTGCAGGTGGCTTTCAGGGCGCCATCCTTGGTTGTGGCGGTAATGACGGCATAGCCTACGCTCTTGGGCGTGACCTTGCCGCCGGCGTCAACCGTTGCCACATCATAGTTGCTGGAAGTCCATGTGACCGTCTTGATCGTGGCATTGGAGGGTGTGAAAGTCGGCACCAGCGTGGTGGTGCTACCCATTTTCAGCGTGGTGGAGGTCTTATTGAGCTTCACGGAGCTGACAGGCACATAAACCGTAACGGTGCAGGTGTCCTTGTATTTTCCGTCCATAGTGGTCGCCGTAATCGTCGCCTTGCCTGCCTTGACGCCGGAAATCACGCCGGCAGAGGAAACCTTGACGATGGAAGTATCCGAGGACTTCCATGAGACATTTTTGTTCGTGGCGTTGGCCGGCTGGAGCGTCGCCTTGAGGGTCACGGTTTTGCCGATACCGACACTGGCTTTTTCAGGAATCGAGATACCCGTGGCCGGCTGTTCCACAGTCACTTTGCAATAAACCGATGCGGCTCCGTCGCCGGAGGTGATGGTGATCGTTGCCGTTCCGGCGGCAACACCGGTGATCACACCGGCCGAGGAAACTTTAACGACCTTGGTGTTTGAGGATTTCCATTTCAGGCTTGTGTCCGAAGCCGTGGAGGGATATACGCTGGCGGTGAGGGTCTTGCTCTTGCCGGCGTCAATGGTGATACTGGTGAAATCGGTTTTGACCGCCGTTGCCAGCTGAACGACCTCCACGATACACGAAGCCGTAAAGGCGCCGTCCTTGGTGGTGGCGGTGATTTTCGCCGTGCCCTTGATCTTACCCGTAAGCTGACCAACCTCATTGACCGTCACGATCTTGGTGTTGGAGCTTTCCCAGGTCACTTCTTTATTGGCGGCGTCCGTGGGAAGCACCGTGGCGGTGATGATTCTCTTCTCTCCCTTGGGGAGCTTGATGGTTTCGGCGTTGATTTTGACACCGGAAACGGCCACATAAACATTGAAGTTGCAGGTGGCGCTAAAGCCGCCGTCGAGTGTGGTCGCCGTGACCGTGGCGTTGCCCTCTCCCTTGGCGGTGACCACACCGGAGGAGGTAACGGTGACGACGGACGGATCCGATGAAATCCACTCGATTTTCTTATTGGTGGCGTCAGCCGGTGCAACCGTTGCTTTGAGGGTCTTTGACTTACCGCGGGCGATTTTCACATTGCTCTGATCGAGGGTGATGCCCGAAACCGGCTGAACAACCGTAATTTTGCACTGCTGACGGAAATTGCCGTCCACGGTGGTGGCCGTAATAACCGCGTCGCCGGTGGCGACGGCGGTGATCACGCCGGCCGCATTGACGGTGGCGATACTCTTATTGGAGGTGTCCAGGTAATGCCCTTTTCGCTGGCGTTTGCCGGCAAAACCGTGGCGAGGATCGCCGTTTTTTCTCCTTTGAAGACCTCGAGACTGCCGGTCTCCAGTTCAAGACCCGTTACGGGGATCTTATCGGTGACGGTGATGGCACAGGTAGCAGTGTGACCGCCGTTTTCCGTCTTGGCGGTGATAATCGCCGTGCCCTTGCTCAGTGCCGTGAGCTTTCCCTGCTGTGTCACGGTGACGATGGATTTATTGCTTGACGACCATGATACATTGCGGTTCGTTGCCGTCAGAGGCAGTACGGTAGCCGTGAGGCTCATGACCTGACCGACATACATACCCGCAGAGGTTTTGTCCAGGGTGACGCCGCTGGCGTCCTGGGTGACGGTGACCGCACAGCTTGCGGTATAGTTTCCACTGACGGATCTGGCCGTAATGGTGCATTTGCCGCCGGCAACACCGGAAATGAGACCGTTGGCGTCAACGGTGGCAACGCTTCTGTCGCTGGAGGACCACTCCACGGTTTTATTGGTGGCGCTCTCCGGCTTGACGGTGGCCGTGAGACGATAAGTATAACCGGCAGGCAAAATCAGGGTTTCCTTGTTGAGGGTGATTCCCTCGGCCGCAATGACAACGGAAACAACACAGCTTGCCGTCAGTCCGCCGTCCTCTGTGCGGCAGGTGATCTTGACCGTTCCGATCTTTTTGCCGGTGACAACACCGGCGGCGCTGACCGTGGCAATGCTCTCATCGGAGCTTGACCATGTGACGGCCGTATTGGAGGCGTAAGCCGGTTTGATGGTGGGCGTGATTGTCACGGTGCCGCCCACGCTGACGGTTTTCTCCAGAGGAAGACTGACGCTTTCTACGGGCTGATTGACCGTCACCACGCAGGTGGCGTTTTTGGCGGAGCCGTCCAGCGCCGTTGCCTTGATGACAACCTTGCCGGGATATTTGCCGGTGACGACTCCCTTGGAATCAACGGTGGCGATTTTCGTGTCGCCGCTTGTCCATTTGACATCGTTATATACGGCGCCGTCAGCGTCCGTGACAGTCGCTGTCAGCGCATAGGTTTTGCCCGTATCCACGGTAACGGCCGATTTATTCAAAAGAACCGTTGCCGCCTTGGCGGCGACTCTGACGGTGCAGGAAGCCGAGATATCCGTTCCGTCGGTGGTGACGGCTGTCACGGTGCAGACGCCTTTGGCTTTGGGATAAAGCACGCCGTCCTTGTCGACATCACAGACCGTGGGATCACTGCTGGTAAACTGCACCACCTGATTGCCTGCGTCCTCCGGTGTAACATTGATCGTCAGTCTCTCCCCCGAAGAGGCCAGCGTGAGAACCTTGACGCTTTCAGCAAAGGAAAGCGCTGAAACCAGGGGCCTGACCACCACGGTGAAGCTGCCGCTTTTTCCACTGCCATCGGTCGCGCTGTAGGTGATCTTCACCTTGCCCGGAGCTTTCGCGGTGAGGAGCGCAGAAGCCGTGGAGCCTGAAACCTTGGCGTCACTGACGGAAACAATATTGCTGTCCGCACTTTTCCAGGTGAGGGTTTTGACGCTTGCGTTGGTGGGGAGAACGGTAACACGGAAAGTTTCCGTCTGGTTTACGGTCATATAGAGACTGCCGTCGGTGGTGACGGTGATGGGTGTGAGCGTCGTAATATGTACGGTTTCATTAACGGTGACCGTGCACGAAGCGGTGTAGATTCTTCCCTCACCGTCCGAGGCGGTGACGGAGACCTTGCAGGTTCCCGGCGCGACGGCAGTCACGGCGCCGGAATCGGAAACCGTGGCAATGGCCGGATTGCTTGTATTCCAGGCATAGAAAACATCTCCCGTGGGCAGAGCCGAGCTGTCGGTGCCCACGGGCTGAGCGAGAAGCGTCTTACTCTGACCTTTATAAAGAGAAATACTGCTGTTAGAGAGTTTGACCGAAGCGAGGGGGTTGAGGGTTTTCACAGTGCAGGTGGCTTTGTGTCCATTGGAAGAGGCGGTGATCACGACGCCGTTGGCCGCATAGCTGTGAACGGTGAGCAGCACCTCCAGGTCGCTGTTCTTTTCCACAGAGACCACCTTGCTGTTGCCGGAGGTCCAGGTAACCGGGTCGCCGGCATTTTCGGGATTGAGGGTCGCTTTCAGCGTTGCCGACTTGCCCACGGCAACAGAAAGAGTATCGGCACTCAGGGATATATCCTGAGTGTGGAGCTTCAGTCCGTCAATGGCGGAACGCAGAGAGGAAGCGCAGCCGTCTATTTCCTCCTGACTGAAATTATCGGGATTTCTCAGAATAGCCAGCGCCGTTGTGTAATAGGCTGATAGCAAAGCCGTATCCACATACTGCTCCCACTGATCTTTCGGCGGCACCTGGGCAAAAACTTTCTCCAGTTCTCCGGTATCAACGGCCGCCGCCTCAATGGCATACCAGTCGCCGAAAGGCGTCAGCGGCAGCGAAGAGAAAAGTAATACCCCGCACAGAATTAAACTCAAAACTCTCTTTTTCATGTTTCAATAACCTCACTTCTACACAATTCTATGTGAAACTTCCATTTTTTGTAATATATATTATACTAATAGTCCAACAGGAAAGGCCTATTATTGATTCTATCATTATATTGTAAAAAACAGGAACTGTCAACCTCATAGCTGTAAAACGGTTGTAAATTTTTATTTTTTATGCTAATATAGTCCGTGACCGAACCCATAAAGAAAAGGAGAACACAAAATGAAAAAATTCATTTCATGGAATGTCAACGGCATCCGTGCCTGCGTTACCAAAGGCTTTCTTGATTCTTTCGCCGCCCTTGACGCGGATATCTTCTGCCTGCAGGAAACCAAGCTGCAGCAGGGTCAGATCGACCTTGATCTGCCGGGCTATCATCAGTATTGGAACTACGCCGAAAAGAAAGGCTACTCCGGCACGGCGGTTTTCACCAAAGAAGAGCCCATTGCCGTTTTTCTGGGCATAGACAAGGCCGAACATGACACCGAGGGACGCCTGATCACGCTGGAATTTGAAAATTTCTATTTCGTCTGCTGCTACACACCCAACGCGCAGGACGGACTGAAGAGACTGGACTACCGCATGAAATGGGAGGACGACCTGAGAGAATATCTGCTGTCCCTTGACCGGAACAAGCCCGTCATATACTGCGGCGACCTGAATGTCGCCCATGAGGAAATCGACCTGAAAAACCCGAAAACCAACCGCGGAAACGCCGGCTTCTCCGATGAAGAAAGAGAGAAAATTTCACTTTTACTTTCCAGCGGTTTCACCGATTCTTTCCGCTATCTTTATCCCGATTTGGAGGGTGCTTACTCCTGGTGGAGCTACCGCTTCCGGGCCAGAGAAAAGAACGCCGGCTGGCGTATCGACTATTTTATTGTGTCCGATTCCGTCAAAGAGAAAATCCGGGAAGCCAAAATTCACAGCGAGATTTTCGGTTCCGATCATTGTCCCGTGGAACTGCTTATTGATCTTTAATCCCTCTTTTTGCGCTTTATATTCTGAATTGCAAATGTAATCCGGTGTTTTTGCCGACTCTCAGGTTTTGAGAGTCACAGACTGTCTCATGGGTGGACTTTCCCTTTGCCCTCAGGTAAAATGAAATCATCAAAACAGTGAAAGGTTGATCGAAAAAATGAAAAACGAAAAAGCCGCCAGTCTCGGAGCCTTTCTGGCGATTCTCCGAAAAGACGCCTCCATGACACAGAGGGAGATGGCCGAAAAGCTCAATGTCTCCGACAAGACCGTAAGCCACTGGGAATGTGATGAAAGCTCACCTGATATTTCTCTGCTGCCTACCATCGCGGATCTTTTCGGCATCAGCGTCGATGAACTGCTGCGGTGTGAGAAAAGAGAAGAAACCGACACCGGAAACAACGGCATTAAACGACAGAACGAACCGACAAAACAAGCATCCGAGCAACCGGAAAAGCGTTTTCGCACCTTGAACATTATCCTGTCTGTTGTTACCATTGTATCATACTTATGTGTAATCCTTGTGTTGGAATTGTTAAAGTATGTGCTGGCGCTTCATGCCGGAACCCGTTTGCTCGTCAGTGCCTCGGCGCTGATTCTGACCATGACCCTCACGGTCATTCTGCGTCTGACAGTGAAAACCGACTCAGAGAACGAAGAGAGGCGGCACCGGATCAACCGCGTCACCGTATGCAACGGCTATCTCAGTCTCGGCGGCTTCGCCCTCTGCTGCATGATTGAGTTTTCTAGCTACTATCCGTGGATTTCCTTTATCGCCGCCGTCACAGCCGCCTACGGATTGATTATTCTGCTGTGCGAGATGATCCTGCGCAGAATGGATATCCTGAAAAAATCCGCCATGACGAAAGAAAAGAAAGCGCTGATTCTGCTTCGGGTTCTTACGGTCATTGTGCTTATCGCGCTCAATGTCTCAGGCTACGGAATGTGCACGAACTTTAAATATGCGAGAAACGATATTATTTTTGCCGGTGCCGAAAAGCTGTCCTTTTCCGCTGATCAGGTGGAAGAATTCCGCGAATATATGGCACAGGAAAAAACAGCCGAGGCGACCTTTGATTTCGGTTACGGTTATACGAACCACCCTCTTGATGAGTATCCCGAGTGGACACTCGATGTACAGGCCGCCTATGAAAGGGGCGATTATCCCGAATCGGAGATCAACTTCATTTGGAACAACGGGGAAGTCGCCAAATGGGACCTTAATTCTCATGACAATTATGATTTCGATTTTCCGATTGAGGTTTACACCCATGAGGCTCTGCTGAATTCTCAGGCGGAAAACAGCGGCAAAATTATGGCTCTGACCATCGGATTATTCCTCTATTTCCCCGTTGTCAACGGCATTGTCATCGGTCTTTATGTCCTGGCGGCGAAGAAAATCAGAAAAAAGTTTGCCGCCGAAAAAGCAGTGCACGAAAGCTTCTCGGATACCGACTGCTGAAAAAAATCAAAAAGTTTTTAAAAAGGTATTGACATTTCCCGTCCCGTGCGCTATAATAGGCTACGCTGATGTGGTAAAGAGCCACACAGAGTCGGTGTTTTTAGCGATGAGGGTCCACCCGTTCCCATCCCGAACACGGTAGTTAAGCTCATCAGTGCTGACAATACTTGGCTGGAAGCGGCCCGGGAAGATAAGGCGATGCCGACACAAGAAACCACAGTTTGACTGTGGTTTTTGTTTTTTTATTGATTTTTTCCGCTTTTCTATTGATATCACGGCCTTGAATAGAATATAATATACTCAGTCAATAATAATTCGGGCGCCGGAACGGCAGCCGTTATGAAAGAGGGCGGAAATATTCCGATAAAAAACGGAGTTCGGATTATACTTTTCACCCTAAGTTCGGAGGATAGCTTATGGCAGGAAATGTGATTTTTATGCCCGATATCGAATACAGAGCCTGGGTAAACCGAAACAAGGAACTACTCGACGAAATTATCAAAACCGGTCAGGTTTCGACCATGTGGCTGCGCAAGGGCAATAACAAGAGCTTTCTCATCAGATATTTCAGAGAGTGCGGCTACACAATTTCAATAGACGATTAAAAGGAAAAGGTGAAACGGATGAAGAAAAAATGTGCTGTTCAGATCGCGAAGAAAATACTCAAGAGCGTTTTCTCTTTTAAATTTATTACCTCCTGCATTTTTCTCGGTGCCACGGTCTATTCCCTCATTCCCCGCTATGACACCATCGACGGAATCGACACCGACACGCTGATTCAAAACTGCAGTCCCGAAGTCAGCGAAGCCCCCTGCCCCGAGTGTGAGGTACTCTGTCCTGATGAAGCCGCAGCACTACTCACGGAGACTGCCACTGAAATGTAAACCAACCTCTTGTTAAGCCGCCCTCCCGGGCGGCTTTGTTGATTTTCTACAAAAAAGGGCTGTGGGAATTATTCAATTTCAACTTGCTAATATGATCAATTCGTGGTAAAATAACAAAGTTATCATAATATGTAAATCAGGTGAAAAAATGGACGTCAGAAACGAAGTCAGAAATGTTGCGATCATTGCCCATGTTGACCACGGCAAAACTACCCTGGTCGATGAGCTTCTCAAGCAAAGCGGCACTTTCCGGACCAATGAGCAGGTTGCCGAAAGAGTGATGGACTCCGGCGATCTGGAAAAAGAAAGAGGCATTACCATTCTCTCCAAAAATACCGCTATCCATTATAACGGCGTCAAAATCAACATCGTCGACACCCCGGGTCATGCCGATTTCGGCGGAGAAGTCGAGCGCATACTCATGATGGTCGACGGCGTATTGCTGCTGGTCGACGCCTTTGAGGGCTGTATGCCCCAGACCCGATTCGTGCTGAAAAAGGCACTGGCTCTCGGCAAAAAGGTTGTCGTAGTGGTCAATAAAATCGATAGGCCCGGTGCCAGACCCGCAGAGGTTATCGACGAGGTGCTGGACCTTTTCATTGAGCTGGGCGCCGAAGAAGATCAGCTGGATTTCCCTGTGGTTTATGCCAGCGCAAAGGACGGCTACTCCAGCCTGGACGACAGCGTCCGTGAGGGCGATATGCGTCCTCTTTTAGATTCGATTCTTGAAAACATCGACCCGCCCAAGGGTGATGTGAACGGACCGACCCAGATCCTTTTCTCCTCTCTCGACTATGACGATTATATCGGCAGAATCGGTATCGGCAGAGTGGAACGCGGCAGCGTTAAGCAGGGCCAGCAGGTGGTTCTCTGCAACAATGAGGGTGAGCGAAAAAATGTGAGAATATCCAAGCTCTATCAGTTTGAGGGCCTCAAGCGCACCGAGGTCTCTCAGGCGCAGTTGGGCGACCTCGTGTGCGTTTCCGGCATTGCCGAGTTGAATATCGGCGACACCGCCTGCGACCCCGAGCACATCGAGCCCTTGCCCTTTGTCAAAATCGACGAGCCCACTATTTCCATGAATTTCATTGTCAATAACAGCCCCTTTGCAGGAAAAGAGGGTAAATTCGTCACCTCGAGAAATCTGCGTGATCGTCTTTTCAAAGAAGTCGAAACCAATGTTTCCATGCGCGTGGAGGAAACGGATTCCACAGACTGCTTCAAGGTCAGCGGCCGAGGCGAGCTTCATCTCTCCATACTCATTGAAACCATGCGCCGTCAGGGCTATGAGTTTCAGGTTTCAAGACCTAAGGTTATCACCAAAACCGAAAACGGCGTCCTCATGGAGCCCATGGAGCTCTTGATCATTGAGGTGCCGGAACAGTATGTCGGCTCTGTGATTGAAAAGCTCGGCTCCAGAAAGGCCGAACTGGAAAACATGGGATCCAGGGACGGCGGCTCGACACACCTGGAATTTAAAGTACCCTCCAGAGGATTGATCGGATACAGAAGTGAATTCATGACTGACACCAACGGAAACGGCATCATGAATCAGCTTTTCGCCGGATATGAGCCCTATAAGGGCGATATCCAGACCAGGGAGCGCGGCTCCATCGTAGTTCACGAGACCGGTGAAAGCACCGGATACGGACTTTTCAATACCCAGGACAGAGGCCGCCTTTTCATCGGTCCGGGCGTACCGGTATATGAGGGTATGATCGTCGGCGAATGTGCCAAAGCCGAGGATGTGGTCTGCAATGTCTGCAAGAAAAAGCAGCTCACCAACACCCGAGCCGCCGGCTCCGATGACGCACTGCGTCTGGTTCCTCATTCGGTTCTTTCCCTGGAGCAGTGCATGGAGTTCATCAAGGACGATGAGCTTCTCGAGGTCACACCCACCTCTCTGCGCCTGAGAAAAACCATCCTTTCCAAGGAACAGAGAATGAAAAAGCAATTCAAAAAAGGATAAAGATAAGCCGCCGGTTTTCTCGCACAGAGAACCGGCGGCAATGCTTTACCTTTTAATTTTTCTGGTTGTGGTCTTTTCAAATTCTTCCTTTCGTATGACCACTTTTTTGATTCGTTTATAGGAGGGCAGCTTTCTGTTCACGGCCCTGACCGCCTCTTTGACGGCTCTGTGAAGTTCATCAGACGACGGTTCGCCTTGAAGTTTTAGTTTTCGGCCGATATAGGCGGAATCCGGCAGGATTTCCGCCCCGATGATATCACCGCCCATGAGCGAAACCAGACATTCCGCCACCGCGCCCTCTCTTTCGAGGTAGTATTCCAGCTCTTCGGGATACACATTTTTGCCGTTTCGTGTGACGATCACATTTTTAATTCTGCCGCTGATATGGTAATAACCGCGCTTATCTATATAGCCGATATCGCCCGTGTGCAGCCATCCGTCCATGATTACCGCGGCGGTCTGCGTGGGATTTTTATAGTAGCCCTTCATCACCATCGGCCCTTTGATCAGGATCTCCCCTACCCCGTTTTCATCGGGATCGGCAATCTTAGCCTCTGCCCCCGGCAGGGGCTTTCCGATGCCGTCAGGCATCGGTTCACTGTCGCTGTTGCATATAGCAATCGGCGAACACTCCGTCAGGCCGTAACCGATGATCACCGGTATGCCGTAAGATGCGAAATCACGGACTGTCTGCTTTTGCACCGAGGCGGCGCCCACCACAATCTTTTTCAGCCTGCCGCCAAAGAATTCGTGAATCTGCGCAAAGATCTTTTTCCTGCTGTCCTCCGGGATAACCGTTGACATTTTTGAAATCAGTCTCGCCCGGTTGACCTTGCCCTCTTCTTCCATTTTTCTGATGATCCTGTCGTGCATTTTTTCCAGCAAAAGCGGTACTGTCACAAACACCGTAGGACGATAGGCCGCAAAATCCTCCTGCAAATGGCGGATCCCCTCGCCGAAGCTCACGGAAGCTCCGCGGTAAATCACCATCAAAAAAGCAATCAGCTCATAGGCGTGATGCAGGGGCAGCACAGACATCGTCACATCTTCTCGCTCAATTCTGACAAGCTGACTGACGGCAAGCAAGTCGGAGCAGATATTTCCATGGCTGAGCATGACACCCTTTGTCATACCGGTCGTTCCCGATGTAAAAAGGACTGCCGCCGTATCATTCGGCTCGATCTTCGCTTCACGATAGGACTGATCTCCCTCGCGAAGCAATTCCCTGCCTTTTTTTATGACATCAGCAAAAGCAAAATCTTTTCCGCCGCCGTCAACATTGATAACCTGTATTTTTTCTGCTGCGGCATAGCCGGCCATGAGACTTTCTCCCCTGCTGTCGGTAACCACGGTATCAATCTCAGCAAATCCCATAATATTCATCAGCTCTTCACCGGGAAGCTGTCTGTCCAGAGGCATCACCGTCAAAGCAGAACCACACACCGCCATAAAGGCAACGCACCATTCATAGCAGTTCCCGAGATAGATGGCGACATTCTTTTTCTTCGAGCCAAATTGTTTCAGCAAAGCTGTTCCGAAAGCTTCGCAGTCATCACTGAAGCGTTCATAAGTCACGCCGAAAATATAACCGTCCTCGTCCTTGAGCAGGAAAGCATCGGAGCCGCCGAATTTTTCTGTACTCTGAGAAAGCAAAGTTTTCAGCGTCATACCGCTGTTTCTGTCTTTCACTTTGTTCATCACCTTTTCAGATTGCATTATATCGATTATTATTTTACGACACCGGATAAAAAATATGCAAAAAAAACAAGCTAAAACTGTGAGATCAACCAAAAGAAAATCAATAAGGGTGAGATAGCATGATTCAGCAGAAGAAACGGTGAAGCGGGAAAGCCCGGCGGCGAAGCCGCTGGGCGCGAGGGCGGAAGCCCTCGCTGCCCGCCGCCGGAGGCGGCGGGCAAGGCGCGCGCGAAAGCGCGCGCCAACGCGGCCCCGGTAGCTGAGCCAAAGGCTCAGCTGACGA
>JAQXMV010000205.1 GCA_029013165.1 Oscillospiraceae bacterium
GTATACGAAATATGAGAAATGTTGAAGTTCCTGTTCTGGCCCGTTCCCGTGAATATGCACCGGGAAACCACAACTGTTACGACTATTTCCTGAAAAACACCGAACAATACGGCGAATATACCGTATTCAGCCATTACGGCAGAGAACACAAAAAATCCGAGCTCGTGGCCGACATCGAAGCGGCGGCTGCTTATTACAAAAATGAGCTCGGCCTCAAAAGAGGAGATGTTTATACCGTTTTCTCGCCGACCAATGTGGAAAGCATGATCGTTTTCATGGCTCTGAACAAATTAGGCGTGATCGTCAATTTTGTTCATCCTCTGCTTCCGGCTGAAAATCTGCGTGAGATTATGTCTTTCACCAAATCCAAGGGCATCATGGTTCTTGATATGTTTGTGCTGAAATATGTAGATGTCATCGCCGAAAGCAGCGTTCCCTGCCTGGTCGCAGTACCCAGCACCTATGCGCTCCCCGACAAATATGCCGCCAAAGCGGACGAAAAGGCTATGGCAAGCGTTGCAGCTAAAATCAGCAACTACATAACCTATCCCGAAATGATCAAAAAATACGCCGGTCAGCATGTCGAGGGCGTCACGGAAAACAAGGACGATATCGCCATTTATGCCAACGGCGGCGGCACCACGGGAAAAAGCAAGACCATCAAGCTGACCAATTCCTCTCTCAGTGAGCTGATCTATATGCTCGGCGCACAGAACACACCCGTTGAGGAAATCGGTGTGGACACGGAAATCTGCGCCATGCCTTTCTTCCACGCCTACGGCTTCTGTGCCGGCGGACTTTCCGCCATGCACAAGGGCGCCAAAGTTATCTTCCTGCCCAAATTCGATGCCGATAAGTTCGTCGAAATCATGAAAACCAATAAGGTGACCGAATTTAACGGCGTACCCAATATGTTCAAAAAGCTCCTGGCTCATCCGGACTTCGACGGTCCCCACCTCAAGAGCATCAAGGTTATGTATGCCGGCGGCGACGATGTCCGTCCCGCTTTCGTTGCTGAATTTGAGAAAGTGCTGAGAAAGAACGGTTCCAAGGCAACCATCTGCGCCGGCTGGGGTCTGACCGAATGCTGTGCCGCCTGCACCACCAACCCGCCCTGGATCAATAAACCCGGAACCATCGGTCTTCCTCTTCCCGGTCTCGATGTGCAGATATGGGACGAGGACAACAAACCTCTCTCCCAGGGAAAAGTGGGACAGATCGTTGTCAGCGGCCCGACCATGATGCAGGGCTATCTCACCGAGGACGGACCTGTTGACGCAGGTCTTTATAAGGCTGAGGACGGCTCCAAGTGGGTTCTCACCGGTGACCTCGGCTATTTTGACGAGGAAGGCTATCTCAACTTCATGGGCAGAAGCAAGAGGCTCATCATCATCTCCGGATACAATGTTTATCCCGGTGACATTGAAAAGCTGCTGACCGAGCTGCCTTTCATCAAGGAGTGCTGTGCCGTTCAGGGCTTTGACGAGGAAGGCAAAAAACTAGTTCGTCTCTATGTGGTGGCTGACAATGCCGATGAGAAAGGCGAGGAATACAAGAAAGCCATCACCGATCTCTGTGCCGCCCGTCTGGACAAGTTCTCCGTCCCCAGAGACATCCGCTTCATTGACGCTCTGCCAAGAACCCGTCTGGAAAAGGTCGACTTCATGAGCCTGACGGAAAAAGATCCCGAATAAATCCATTTGATCAAAGTCCCCCCCTTTTATATCGTAAGCTCCGTATGATTTTGTGGTCATACGGAGCTTACTTTTTGTAGTAAAATAATGATCGGATTACAGGGCCGAAATGATGGCTCTCAGCTCGTTGTCGCTGAAAGGTCTCGGACAACCCATGAGCTTCGCTTCGTCCTGGGCGCGCATCACAATATCGGTCAGATCCTGCTCGGCAACCTTGACATCGCTGTTGTCAATACCGATGTCGGAGATGAGAGCCTTCAACGCGTCAATAAATCCTTTGGCATTTTCGCTGTCGTTGCCCCTGTCAGCAATACCGCAGAGAACGGCAAGCTCAGACAAAGCCTTTTCTGCCCAGGGCAGGCTATGGCGCAGAACCGGTACAAAGGCCGCGGAAATGGCCTTTCCGTGAGGCAGATGATAGTATTCACCCAGTCTGTGAGCGATGGCATGGACATATCCGGTTCCGATCCGTCTGAAGCCGAGACCAGCCAGATAGGCCGCTTTTTGCATTTTGCCTCTTGCACCGAGATCCGACGGATTGTCACAGACCGTTCTGAGACTGCCGAAGATCATTTCTGCTGCTTCGGCGGCAGTTTTTTTGTCCTCGGGGAAAGCAAAGGCGAAGCTGCTGATATAAGCCTCAACGGCATGAGAAAGCGCGTCGATTCCCGTATAAGCCGTGTTCAGTTTCGGCACGGTGACCGTCAGTGAGGGATCAAGAGCCACGGCAATGGGCTGGAACTTATCACTGACAAAGGGCTTTTTCTTTTGCTCATCGGTGTCCGTGATCACGGCAAAAACTGTGACCTCAGAGCCGGTGCCGGCTGTGGTGGGAACGGCAAAGAAAGGTACGCTCCGGCTGCAGTCGCTGTCGATGCGGCAAATATCATCGATATCCTCCCCTGCATTGGCCGCACGCAGTGCGATAATCTTCGCGGCGTCGAGCACCGAACCGCCGCCGACGGCGATGACGCTGTCGCAGCCCTGTCTGATATAAAGATCCAGAGCTTTCTGTGTGTCCTCTGTGGTCGGCTCACCGAAAATATCGCAGAATACGATTCCGTCCTCAAAACGAGCCACAAGATCGCTGACGCTGCGGTTATTCAGCGCATTGCCGAAAGTGATAATCAGCGGCTTCGAGCAGCCTTTATCCTGAATATAGTCGCCCAGCTCATAAAGAGAAACTTCTCCGCTGAAAAGGACATTTTCGGCAAGATCGGCGTCTTTCATCACACCAAGAGTCAGCTTCTGAATGGGATTGAGGACCGCGCCGGTTTTTGTCATGGGAATGACCTGATAAGGCGCGAAATCCAAGCAGTGTCCCTTGGGTCTCTCGGGACTGTCGGAGAGGGTGAGATATCTTCTGTCAGGCTCCGACCAAAGGAAGCCGGTTTCCCTGAGCTTTTCCACAGTGAAATCATTCTTCATTTCGATGTTACGGGAACGGCCGGAAATAATGAGATAGAACAAATAGACATGGACATCTCTGTCGGCGGCATTGGCCGTAACGGTCGCCACGGTCTCCTGGGTCGAGACGAACCGATAGGGTACCTCCAAAAGCTCAAACATTTCTTTGGTCGGCAGGAAATTCGGGTTATACATATGATAAATCTCATTGACTGCACCGGTCAGTGCCAGATTAACATAGCCTTTGGCACATTCGTCCACCGGTGTGAAATCCGTCGGGAATTTATCCATATTATCGTTGAGCAGACCTAATTTCAGCATGGCATGAACACGGTGCAGAAAACCGTTGTCAGCGCTGTTTTTCTGGAATTTGCCGTCACTGCTTCTCCAGGTGAGGTTACCGATACGGTAAATATTTGCCCGAAGGCCCTGAAGCCTTGCTGCCAGAACCTCCTGTTCGGCACAGAATTTACTGTGAATATAAACATTGTCCTCATATTTTTGGCCGATATCCAGCACACTTTCATCGAGGATCTTTTTGCCGTATCTCTGCTTGACTGTGCCGGCGCCGTGAATGCTCACCGTTGAGGTGTGCTGCAAAACGGCGTTGGCTCTCATGGCAAAAGCAATGACATTTTTCGTGCCGATGACATTGGTACGCTCCAGGTCGGAATAATCGCCGGCATGATGAACATTGGCGGCCACATGGAAAACGGTGTCGACCTTTTCGCAAAGGGCATGATAGGTCTTTTCACCAAGACCGAGATTTTCCTTTTCGATGTCACCGATCACCCTTTTGACACCGGTGAAATCAAAATCATCGAAATAGTATTGCACCTGATTTTGGAAGCGCTGTTCGTCGCGAATCAGGCAATAAACCTCGACACCTTTTTCAGTCAGTTCACGCAGAATATGCACGCCCAAAAATCCCGTGGCTCCCGTCAGGAGTGCACAGCGATAGTTACCGCCTTTTTCTCCTTTTCCGGCGGTTTCGGCAATGATGGAATTGGCGTCGATGTTGTTTTCTGTTTTCTCTTTTGTGCTTTCCTCAATAGCACGGGCAAGAGAGCGCAGGAAGGGCTTGTCATAAATCAACTGCGCCGGAATATTCAGGCTGACAGCAAGCTCGATAGCACCGAGACTGTCGCCGCCCAGAGCGAAGAAATTATCCGTCACGCTGACTTCACGGAGCATGAGCTGATCTTTTACCGCGGCGCAGACCTTCTTTTCACATTCCGTTTCCGGGGCCGTGATACTACGTTTCTGAGCAAGGCCACTGCGCGAGTTCCTCTTGATTTTGGAAGAGGCCGTACGCTCAAAGGGCAGTTCCCGGATCACATAAGAGGAAATGCGCTGATGGGTCGCCAGCTTCTCATTCACTCTCTCAAGGAGCTCCAGCATCGCTTTATCGGGATCCGTAATCCCCTTTTCCGCCATGAAAGCTTTATTCAGATAAACTTCGGCACAAATGGAAGAGCCCTCGTTATAACAGATGACCTCCTGAACAAGGGGTTCGTTTCCGAACTGGGCCTCGAGCATTTCAGCGGAAACATTTTCACCGTTGTCAAGGAGAATGAGGTTTTTGCACCGACCGGTGATGTAAAGATAGCCGTCCTCGTCAAAATAGCCGAGATCGCCCGTGCGCAGATAGCCGTCCTCGGTGAAAACCTCCTTCGTCGCCTGAGGATTCTTATAATATCCCAGCATAACATTGGGACCCTTGACCAGGATTTCTCCGTTTTCGATTTTGACATCCATACAGGGAATCGGCTTACCCACAGAGCCGTGACGGAAGAAACCGACGGCATTATTGGAAATGACCGGAGAACACTCGGTCATACCGTAACCGTTGAGCACCAGTATGCCCGTCTGGTTGAACTTATCGTTGAGCGCCGCCTCGAGAGGTGCGCCGCCGGAAATAATATCAATGATGTTTCCGCCGAGAAAGCTTCTGACGGCCTGCTCCTGAGGGATTTCCGGGTGGGCGGAAGCATATTTGATAGCGCCGAACATAATCTTTTTGACAAGCTGCGGAACGGCCAGAATGCTGTCGGGCTTATAAAGCTGCAGATCGGAAATCAGATTGGTCAGGCTGTCATTGACGCAGACCGTCTTGCCTCTGACGATACTTTTGGTAATATTTCCCGTGAAGCAGAAGCTGTGATGGATCGGCAGACAGCAGAACATTCTCGTGGTGGGACAGGCCACATGAACACTGCCGGCGCTGTAAACAAAATTCTTGTGGGAGGACATGACGCCTTTCGGAAAGCCCGTGGTGCCGGAGGTAAAAACAATGGCGCACAGCGCATCGCTATCCGGAGATCCGAAATCCTCATCCTTATAGGGGAAATATTTTTTCTCGAGATCGGCAAAGTTCATCACATCCTTGCCGTCCCCCTGATTATCAAGGGAAATAAAGAGTCTGACGCCCGGCACATTGGCTTTCACTAATTCATAAAGGGAACGGTGTTTTTCATCAAAGGCAAATACCGTCACATCGGCAAAATCAATCAGGCGGCAGTTCATCTCATCGGTCTCGTTGGGAGCCAGAGGCACAGCGGCTCCGCCGCTGTTGGCCGTACCGAAAAAGGTCACGATCCATTCATAGCTCGTCGGTCCCACAATAGCCGTATGGGCCTGATG
>JAQXMV010000206.1 GCA_029013165.1 Oscillospiraceae bacterium
AGGCAGACCTTCCCTTCCTGATGCCTGTTGAGGACGTATTCACCATCACAGGCCGCGGCACCGTTGCCACAGGTAGAGTTGAAAGAGGTCAGCTCAAGACCGGTGAGGAAGTTGAAATCGTTGGTCTTACCGAAGAGAAGAGAAAGACCGTTGTTACCGGTATCGAAATGTTCAGAAAGATCCTCGACTATGCAGAGGCCGGCGACAACATCGGCGCACTTCTTCGTGGTATCCAGAGAACAGAGATCGAGCGTGGACAGGTTCTTGCAAAGCCCGGCTCCATTCATCCCCACACCAAGTTCCGTGGCCAGGTTTATGTTCTGACCAAGGACGAAGGCGGCCGTCACACTCCCTTCTTCAACAACTATCGTCCCCAGTTCTATTTCAGAACCACAGACGTAACCGGCACCATTTCTCTTCCCGAGGGAACAGAGATGTGCATGCCTGGTGATAATGTTGAGATGGATGTTACCCTTATCACTGAGATCGCTATCGAAGAGGGTCTTCGTTTCGCTATCCGTGAGGGTGGCCGTACCGTTGGTTCAGGCGTTGTTGTTGCTATCAACGAATAATCATCATATCAGGTAAATCACTATGCGGTTCTTCGGAACCGCATAGTTTTTTTGTTGATAATGCTGTTGCATTCTGTGGATCCAGGGTTGATGTTATAGGTCATAGCTTTGTTAGTACGGATAAATTTTATAGACAAATACCGTTAATTTGCACAAAAATATACAAATATTTAACAAATAAAAAGACATACTATTGATTTTTGTCTGAATAGTGCTATAGTAGTAACGAAAGGAGTGAGGAAACTGTATGTCAAAGAAAATTTAATAGCAAAGCTGGCAATGGATAAGACGGGAAAATGGATCGGCGGCTGGGGTACCAGTCCGGTGGATTTCTACATTTCCTTGAAAGATTATTTGAAAACAGACATCAGCCTTTTTAATATTATTAAGTCGGGTACCACAACTCGAACGGAGTTCACGGTGACGGCAAGCGGAAAAATGATTCGACTGAATTTTTCAAATCAGTATGGAAAGACTCCTGTCACCATCAGGCTGTCAGCATTGCGAGGACGGATCCGATTGAAAATGCCGGCATAATAGGCGGCACGGTTCAGAACATAACTTTTAACGGTGGCAACGAATCTCTGACCATTCCTGCGGGAGAGACTGCTGTCTCTGATGAGATCAAGTTTCCAACCAGTGCTCTTGAAAGGCTGAGCGTACCATGTTCTTTGAGGAAGAGACTGTGGTCAATACCAGCGGTCTTTATAGTGCTGTTACATATACCTCCAGAAAAGTCAAATATTCACAGATCAATGAGCCCACACTGCGTTCACCAAAAAAAAGCTCTGCCTTTCGTCCGGTTCGATGGCCTGTAATTTTGTGCCGTTTCTCAGCGGACTTGATGTTTTGAGCGGTAGCGAAAATGCTATAGCATTGTTATGCTCGGGGATTCCACTTTCTGCAATGACGCATTTATCCACCTTGCCGAAAGAATCATCACGGCTGGTCATCATGACATCAGCGTTATCAATAAATCCATTTCCGGCAACAAGCTGCTCAGCGCCGGAGGCGGACTGATCGGTAACTACGGCGAGCAGTTTGAGCAGATCCGCGGTTTTGTTTCGCAGATGACAGACCACATGCGCTTCAAACTCAGGAACAGGCACAGCAAATCGTATCGCAGGCATGGAAGGACGGAGAATATATTCTAGATGCCGACAGCTTTACGGGAGTGAATTTTGAAGCAAAAGAAACGGTTCACGAGAAAATGAAAGTTGTTTTGCTATAACCCAGTAAGTTTGCAAGAACAGCAGAAATCGGGACATCTCTAAAAGACTTGCAGGCTGTTGTCGGCGGCAATATTGAGGCCGCATAGCTGTTCACGACCGAAAAACCTGTATTCATAAGACCAAAGGTGTTCTGTCTTTCGTAAAACTGCATTTCGTGCCTCATTTTTTGCAAATGGCGTCATTTTGATCATGTGTTGTCCATAATAAGGCTAAAGAAATCAAGGGGAGGTAATAATACCGTATCGTCTTATAATCAGTCTCATTCATCACTATTTTTTTAAAGGAGAAATTTGATATGAAGAAATTTAAAAAATCCTACATACGCATAGTATCTGTACTTCTGATTACAATCATGAGTCTATCATGCTTTCCTTTCTTTTCGTCAGCGTCTGACAATGACGGAAAATGGGTCAGCGCCTGGTCAACAAGCCCCGTAGATGTTTCCACATCCGGACTCGGGGCGCTCGATCAGCTGGGTGTATGTCTTTCTTATATGACATCAAGAATCGTAATCGAACCGACAATCAGCGGTTCTGCAATCAAGATCAGATTTTCAAACGAATACGGCAATTCTTCTTTGAAGATCGGTGAATGCACTGTTGCTAGAACGCAAAAGAACAACAGAGCAATTGAAAAGAACACGGTTGTCAATGTCACCGTGAACGGCAAAAAGAACTTCACCGTTCCGAAAGGTAAGATAGTCGTTTCGGACTCCATTCCGTTTAATGTAATTGCCGGTCAGAAGCTTTCTGTTTCCACCTACTACAAAGGCGCAAACGTATTCAAAACGATCGGTCTTATCGGCGGCCATTCATATGTAAGTGTCGACAATCTTACAAAGACAGAAGTTATCAAGGGTCTTGAACTGAACTACACCGCAGATTCAGGCAGTTATGATGTTATTCCTACAATTACGGAATTAGATGTTTTCGCTTCTCCCGACAGCAAAACCTGTGTTATTTTCGGCGATTCAACAGTCGATAACGAGGTGCCGCGTTATTTCGCTCACATATTGCGCGGCAAGGGCATCAATAATGTCAGCGTTACACAAGCGGCTCTCAAAGGAAACCGCCTTTTAGAAGACGGTGTAGGTTTATTATCCAATCTGCTCGGGGATAGTGCCCTGAAACGATTTGAAAAAGATGTATTATCACAGGCAGGAATTGATTCTGTCATTTTAAAAATCGGTGTAAATGATATTGTTCACCCCTATTGCGCGTCAAAAAAAGATAAACTGAAGCCCGTTACTCTTGAGCAGATGCAGGCAGGCTATAATCAACTGATTGAAATGTGTCACAATAGAGGCGTGAAGATATATATTTGTGAAATTGCCCCTTGGAGAGGCTATACAAGAAATATGCTCAACAAAAACGGCGATGTTTTCTGGAATGAAGAAATTGATAAACTGCGTATTGATGCAAACGATTGGCTTGCAGGCAGTGACTGCAAAGCAGATGCCTATATAGCTCTTCCTCTCCTGGCCGACCCGACAGATCCCTATTCAATATTACCTGCATACACAACAGACGGTATTCATTACACGGAAGCCGGCGCAATGGTGCTTGCTCAGTCAATACCTGTTCAGTTTTTCGGCGCTGTGACAGAAACCAAAAATCACATTAAGAAAAACTGAATATAAAAAAAGAAAGAGTCCATAATGTTCCGGGTACCGATAAGGCAGTATTTATCAGCGCTCCATCTGTTCCGTCTGCGGCACCCTTATCAAGGAAGGCAAGTACATCTCTCCGGTCGGCCACGATCTCGGTGAATGGATCGTAACCGAGGCAGAAACCTGCACAGAGAATGGCGAAAAAGCGAAGCGCTGAGACTATTTTTGTGTATGACCACGGACTTTCGTCCGTGGTTTTTTGCGCCTGCGGCGCTGTGGCTGGGGAGGGGAGTAAAAAATTTCAGAAAAAAATATCTTATAGTTCATTTTCATTGACTTTTATGAACGGAGAGAATATAATATAAGAAAATAGTAAAAATTGGAGGAAAAATGATGAAGAAGTTAAAAAAGATAATTTGTTCACTTTTAGTTGTAGTGATGTGCCTGACATCGGCACCGTTGCAGGGTTTCGTGGGGCTGGAGTGGCCGGAGTGGAATCTTTTCGCAGGCAAG
>JAQXMV010000207.1 GCA_029013165.1 Oscillospiraceae bacterium
AATAAATCTCACGGCCCTCAGTCGGAATAGGAATGTGCCTTGTCAAGCATCATGTCCTTAATCTTCAAAAGGCGTGTACGGTTGCTTCTGTCGGATTCGTCCAGCTTCATGGTGATATACCGGATCGTTTCCTCATAGCGCGGAATCATGACATGCTCCAGAGCATTGACACGGCGGCGCGTCTTTTCGATCTCGTCAGAGAGAAGCTGACAGGTCTTTTCCACCTCGGCCAGGCGCACCATATCCGGTAAAATAGCGGCAAACTGTCCCACGGCATCGTCAAGATCCGCACCGGTGAAAGCAAAACCGTAGGAATACACCTCTCCCCCGTCGGCTTTTTTATATGTGGGCACAAACTCAGGCACGGTGACGCTCATGATGTTCTTTTCCTCAACCTGCAGACTCACTTTCTGCGAGGGCATCATCAGCGCCACGGCGAGAGCCTCGTCGCTCATATCCGCCGAGGCCAGGGCCATTCCCTTGTTTGCGGCGTGAATGGCCTGCTCAACCTTTTTTCTCAGCTCCTTGTTTTCTCTCACGAGCTCGAGAAAACGGCGCATCAGCTCATCGCGCTTATCCTTGAGAAGCTTGTGACCTCTTCGGGCGGTAATCAGCTTCTTTTTCAGGTTGGTCAGTTCCATTCTCGTTGGGTTTACATTCATCACCGCCACGGCAAATCACCTACTTTTCTGTGTTTTCTATATAATGCTCATCGAGCATTTCATCGGAAATTCTCTTCAGTTCGCTTCTGGGAAGAATGGAAAGCAGCTCCCAGCCGATATCCAGGGTTTCTTCGATGCTTCTGTCCTTATCCCAGCCCTGAGAAACATATCTCTTTTCAAATTCATCGGCAAATTTCGCATAGAGCTTATCAATATCCGTCAACGCGGCTTCGCCGAGAATCACCATCAGCTCCTTGCAGTCCTTACCTCGTGCATAGGCGGAAAAGAGCTGATTCATGGTTCCGGAATGATCGGCGCGGGTCTTGCCCTCACCGATACCCTTGTCTTTCAGTCGGGAAAGAGAGGGCAGAACATCAATGGGCGGCGTAATGCCCTTTCGGTTCAGCTCACGGGAGAGAATAATCTGTCCCTCGGTGATATATCCTGTCAGGTCGGGTATGGGATGAGTCTTATCGTCCTCGGGCATGGTCAGAATGGGGATCATAGTGATGCTGCCCTTTTTGCCGTGCTGTCTGCCTGCGCGCTCATAAATCGAAGCCAGATCGGTGTACATATATCCGGGATAACCGCGGCGGCCGGGGACTTCCTTGCGTGCCGCTGAAACCTCACGCAGCGCGTCGGCGTAGTTAGTGATATCCGTCATAATGACGAGAACATGCATGCCTTTATCGAAAGCAAGATATTCTGCGGCGGTGAGAGCCATTTTCGGCGTAGCAATACGCTCGATAGCCGGGTCATTGGCAAGATTCGAGAACATGACCGTTCTGTCAATGGCGCCGGTATCGCGGAAAGAACGAATGAAATAATCGGACTCCTCAAAGGTGATACCGATGGCGGCAAAAACAACCGCAAAATCATCATCGGTGCCGCGAACCTTGGCCTGACGGGCAATCTGGGCGGCGAGAGCCGCATGGGGAAGACCCGAAGCGGAAAAAATAGGCAGCTTTTGCCCTCTGACGAGGGTGTTCAGACCGTCGATGGCGGAGACGCCTGTCTGAATAAACTCACTGGGATAAAGCCTTGCGGCCGGATTCATGGGCGTACCGTTGACATCCATTCTCTTTTCCGGCAGAATGGAAGCGCCGCCGTCAATAGGTCGGCCCAGACCGTCAAAAACACGGCCGAGCATATCCTCGGAAACAGCCAGTTCCATTTGTCTGCCGAGAAAACGGATTTTACTCTGCGCGAGATTAATGCCGGCCGAGGACTCGAAAAGCTGAACCAAAACATTGTTTCCGTCAATTTCAAGAACGCGGCATCTTCTTCTTTCGCCGTTTTTCAGCTCGATTTCACCGAGCTCATTATAGGCTACGCCGTCGACGCCTTTGACCAGCATCAGGGGACCGGCAACCTCGCTTATGGTTCTGTATTCCTTTGGCATCAGTTGTCATCTCCCTTCGTCTGAGCGATCAGATCACCCATGATACTTTCAAATTCTTCCTGACAGTTTTCTTCCCGGACATATTTGAATCGGCCGATTCTTTCCCGCACGGGAAGCGCAACCACTGTCTCTATTTCCATACCGCCGTCAATAGCTTCACGGCATATATTATAAAACTCTGTAACCAGCTTCATCATCATATACTGCTTCTGAGCGCCGGTGAAGGTGTCGACCTCGTGGAAAGCCAGCTGATGGAGGAAATCCTCTCTGATAGAACGGGCGGCCTCCATAATCAGCCTGTCACCCGGTGAAAGGGCATCCATACCGACGAGCTTGACCATTTCTTCCAGCTGTGCTTCTTCCGAAAGCAGACGGATCATCTGCGCTCTGAGAGCCATCCATTCACTGTTGACATTTTAATTGAACCACTCGCCCAAAGAATCGGCATAAAGAGAATAACTCGTCAGCCAGTTGATGGCAGGGAAATGCCTCTTATAAGCCAGGGAGGAATCAAGGCCCCAGAACACTTTGACGATTCGGAGTGTTGCCTGACTGACCGGCTCGGAAATATCACCGCCTGCCGGCGAAACGGCACCAATAACACTCAGCGTGCCCTCTCTGCCGTCTTTTCCCAGAGAAACGACCTTACCGGCACGCTCATAAAACTGCGCCAGTCTGCTGCCGAGGTAGGCAGGGTATCCCTCTTCACCGGGCATTTCTTCCAGACGGCCTGACATCTCACGCAGGGCCTCTGCCCAGCGGGAGGTGGAATCGGCCATCAGCGCAACATTATATCCCATGTCACGGAAGTATTCGGCAATGGTGATTCCCGTATAAATGGACGCCTCACGAGCCGCAACGGGCATATCGGAGGTATTGGCGATGAGAACCGTTCTCTCCATGAGGGATTTGCCCGTATGGGGGTCGATCAGTTCCGGAAATTCATTGAGAACATCGGTCATTTCGTTGCCGCGTTCACCGCAACCGATATAAACGACGATATCGGCATCAGCCCACTTGGCCAGCTGATGCTGTGTGACGGTCTTACCGCTACCGAAAGGACCGGGTATCGCGGCAACGCCGCCCTTGGCCAGAGGGAACAGGGAATCAACCACGCGCTGACCTGTGATCAGCGGCTCATCGGGCGACAGCTTTTTGGCATAGGGGCGCGGAATTCGTACCGGCCACTTCTGAGTAATACCCACGCCGTGTTCTTCGCCCTTTTCATCGAGTACGATGGCCACGACATCTTCAACGGTGCAGGTGCCGCCGGTGATTTCTTTTATGATTCCGCCGAGACCCGGCGCCAGCATAATCTTATGAGACACAACATCGGTTTCCTGAACGGTACCGATGATATCTCCCTCATAGACTCTGTCCCCTGCCTTGACGCAAGGCTCAAAGACCCACTCTTTTTCTCTGTCGAGAGCCGGAACATCAATACCTCGTGAAAGGTTATTGCCTGCCAGCTTCATAATCTCAGCCAACGGACGCTGGATTCCGTCAAAAATGCTGCCGATCAGTCCGGGGCCGAGCTCCACGCTCAGCGGTTCACCGGTGGAAACCACCTTTTCTCCGGTGCGAAGACCGGAGGTCTCCTCATAAACCTGAATGGAGGCTCTGTCGCCGTGCATTTCGATGATCTCACCGATAAGGTTATGAGAGCTAACACGGACAACATCGAACATATTGGCATCTTTCATTCCGGAGGCCACAACAAGGGGACCGGATATCTTGGTTATCACTGAATCGTTCATATCTTTCGTCCTTTCCTCAGTCGATGAGCTGAGAGCCGACCGCACGCTCCACACAGCTCAGTACGCTACTCATACCGTCGCCGGTATTGCCCTCTACGCCGGGAATCAAAATCACCGCCGGCAAAGCACGGTCCCTCAGTTTTGCTATTTTTTCTCTCAGCTCTGAAGCCAGAGCCTCGGTAATATAGATCACCGCATATTCTTCTTCGACGAGACGATCAAGTGTTTCGCCGCCCTGTCGGGCGTCGCTGACCGGAAAGACCTCCATACCGATGGAAGTAAAACCGATCACACTTTTTCGCTCGCCGATTACTGCTATCTTATACATAGACTGACCTCATTCTTTCTCTGACAGCGGTCATATCTGCACCCGACTCCACTGCAGTCAGTATGATACGCACATTCCGGATCTCATTCATCTTCGCATAATAATAGGCACACACCGGTGCGAAACCGAAGGATGAATATTTGGCCGAAGAGAGAATGTCAATGACACCGTCGTCGCACCATTTATCATAGGCGGCACCGCTGATCTGATATTGCTCGGCACCTTGACTGTAGGGCGTTGTGAGCAGATATTCCATCAGTGCCTCCTGCCCTTCCAGACAATGGGAGATCAGTTCCTCCCGTCTGAGTCTGACACAATCGGAAATGGCTGTCTCAATGAAATCGGATTTCTTGTTGGTTTTGGCGCAGCGAAGAGCAATCTTGATATTGGCCGTGTCGCACAGAAAGGCGCAAACCTCGCCGTCAAGACCTTTTTTTCTTTGACCGGCGTAATCATGTAGTGCTTTCACCGCAGCGGCATCAAGGATAATATCCGCACTCTGACCGTTTTCCGTTACGCAGGCGCGCTGGTAGCTCTCAGCGGCCCTTTCTCCCATGGCTCCCGGCAGACGGAAGAATTCATGAGAATTGACGCTTTTTGTCAGCGCTTGGGTATCCAGGGTTGTGGGATAGACATAATAGGCCGAAGCATCACAGCCGGTCAGATGGCATTTGACTGCCGCTTTTATGTTAAAGTAGTCGTTGATCAGGCACAGAATATCCAGTTCTTTCCTGTCAGGCACGCTTTCCTGTAATACCTGCCACAGGGCGCGGCTCTGATAGGCAATGCACTCGCCGGGACTGCATTCACCCTCAATCCACTTCTTTTCCCGCAGAAAGCTGACACAATCCTGAAGGGTTTTCAGGCTCAGCAATCGGTCATAATCCGCCTGTCTGAGCATGGTGCTTTCCCGTGCGCGCAGTCTCGCCACGCAGTAAGCATAATCTGTCTGCTTCATCTCATCCTCCGTCAAAACAGCGCCTTGCTGAGCATATCCTTGAGGGCGTCCATATTCTCGTCGAAAACAGCCCTGAGAGAGCAGTTGATCTCCACGCCGTCATAAGTGAGAATGAAACCGTTTTCGATATCTGCAGGCGTATCGCTGATGTGGACGGCTCCTTTTTCATAGATCTCCGAATTGATACTCATTTCAAAGTTTTCCGGAAGTCTGCCCAGATCAAAGCCGCTGAGATGCATTTCACATTCACCGGGGAGAATATTTTTTTTGCAGAGCTTTTTGAGCAGAGCAAAATAGTCCTCGTCCGAGAACTTTTCAATTTCGAGATAGGCCGCGGATATAATATCGTTTAATATGGCATTTCTGATCTCCAGATACCGGTTTCTCGTGATGGATTCCGAGGTGCTTCGGGCCACTGCCTGACGGCGCTTGGCCTCAGAAGAAGCGGTGGCGACGATTCTATCACTTTCGGCACGGGCTTTTTCACGCGCCTGAGAAAGAATTGTTTTGACCTCGGCGGAGGCATCACGGAGAATCCCGTCACAGTTTTCCTGCGACTGCTCAAGAATCTTTTCGATTATTCTGTCAAGTCCCGTCATCTTCGTCACTTCACTCCTTGAAAACTGCAGTTTTTCTCATCAGCCGACGGTGACATTATTGACGGCGATGAAAGAGACAAGAAGTGCAAGAACGGCGTAGGTCTCAACAAGAGCCGCCATGGTCATACCTTTGGTGAGCTGCTCGGGCTGCTTGGCGATGAGAGAAACGGAAGAAGCCGACACCCTGCCCTGATAAAGAGCCGAAAAATAGCCGACCAGAGCAATGGGCATGGACGCGGCAAAAAGAGCAAGTCCCTGTGACCATGTCATGGGAGCCACGCTGCCTGAGAGCAGACCGGTCTTGATGAACACCATCAGGGCGATCAGGAAACCGTAAAGACCCTGTGTACCGGGAAGAATCTGTAAAATCAGAACGCGGCCGAACATTTCCGGCTTCTCCGTGAGGAGACCGGCACCGGCTTCACCCACAAGACCGACGCCCCTGGCGGAGCCGACACCTGCGAAGCCGGCGGCGAAAGCCGCACCCATAATTGCTAAGAAAATACCGAGATTATCCATATTTGTTTTCCTCCTTAATGGAAAAGAATTTTGATTTTATCCTGAACGGGGTAAATGTCCGACCCGAACCCTCATAAAACTTCGAGAAGAACTCCACATACTGAAGTCGGCTGGTGTGAACATAGGTACCGATCAGGTTAATTGCAATATTCACCGTGTGGCCTAAAAGAAAGACCACGGCAAAGAAGAAGATATTGCCCATCATGGCGCCCAGCAGATTGATGACATTGGCTATGACGCCCGTGACGAGGCTCAGGGCAAGAAGCCTCGAATAGGAAAGAATGTCTCCCAAATAACCGGAGGCTGTATTATAAAGTCCGTAAAGTCCCCCACCCAGCTTGCCGAGAATATTTTTCGAGCTTCGGCCGGCCGTGAGAACGATCAGCGCCGCGCCCACAGCCAAGATCTTGACGCCGACGGATTTCACCGCAGGATCCACATAGGTGAAAAAGCCCGTACCCACAATGGCAAAGCCGATGACGAAAACGACCACCGGTATGGTGTCGCAGAAAGCACCGATATAGTTTTTATCACGCATCAGCATGAAAAAGCGCATGGCCAGACCGGCGAAAAGATGAATGATACCGAAGAGGAAACAGTAAAGCAGGAGCTTGATGCTGTTATTCATGGGGTTCATCCATATAGCCAAATCCGGCGCGGTTTCAAAGCCGAGGAATGCGGTGCAGATCGTCGGAATGGCATCTCCGAACCAGCCGCCGAAGAGCGCGCCCCAGAAAACTGTGGAGCAGCCGCAATAAAGAACCATATCCGCCGTCTTTTTCATGTTGCCTGTGACCTTGAGCTTGAATTTCGCCACAAGGGCAAAAATCACCAGCAGAATGCCGTAACCGGCATCGGACAGCATCAGGCCGAAAAAAGCATAGAAGAAAAAGGACATGACCGGGTTGGGATCAACATCATGATTACTCGGCGGAGAATACATATTGGTGATGCTCTCCACGCCGGCGGCAAAGGAAGGATTTTCGATCAGCACCGGGACATCATCGTTTTCATAATCCGGCTCGCTGAGCTCCATCTGAGCCTTAAAGCTGTTTTCAATCTCAAATTTGATATCCTCACCGATTCGTTTCGGTATATAGCCGCGGATATAAAATGTCATCTGCGTCGAGGCGGCATTTTCCACAACGGTATATTTCTCCGCCTGACTGGTGTAATAATCGCTCAGGAAACGCAGATCGTCGTAATACTTTCCGTATTTCTGAATCTCTTTTTCCAGCTCACGGATGCGGGCTTCGCCCTCGGAAACAGCTCGGCGGCAATCCTGAGCCGCTGCCATCGGCGGCTTCGGCGCAACCTTATCGGGAATGTTAAAGCCCATTTCACGCAGTGTAGCCTCCAAAAGTGTACCGTGGCTGATATGACACATAAAGACCGCGCAGGTGAGCATTTTTTCATGAGAAACGATTTCGACCTCGACATCGTCCAGCTCCGGATTCTTCTCTGCAATCATGTCAAGCAACTGCTGCTTTGTGTATTCCTCGGGAAAGGTACCGATGAAAAGCGATGTTGTGAGCGTTCGGCGGCAGGACATGGGAATATCCAGATCCGACCAGGGGACATAATAATCGCAGAGCGTATTTTGATTGCTGATTTCCGTTTTTATTTCTTCTATCCGGGTCTCCAGGGAGAGGATTTCCCGACACACGGAGGTCAGCTCTTCACTTTTTTCGCTGAGTAATTTATAATCGTTGTAGTCGATTTCCTTGCAGTCGGAAAAGGACTCCAAAAAGCCTTTTTTGAGACTGCAGTACTTTTCAAGAAGACGGAAAGCCTGCTGGGCCATGTCTCTCTTTTTTTCCAGCTGGGCGACGATCTGCTCCGTGCTGTATTTGGTCAGCTCTTCCTCACTGACATTTTCCAGCTGCACAGCACCGGTTTTCTGCAGATAATCCATGAGCCTTTTACTCTCACTCAAAAGTGCGACAATCTCAAAACGCTGCAGCTTAATCTTCGCCAAAAAAACACCTCCTTTTGCAGGCTGACGCCTGCCGGTTGATCGGCGCCCGACAGGGCGCATTTTTTATGAAGCCGGCGCATCAACCATCACCGAGAAGAAAATCATAAATCATATCAATAGCGGCCTGATACTGCTTTTCAGTATCGGCTATGGACTTCTTTTCTCTCAGCTCCGCCAGCTTTTCAGCCTGCTTGAGCATACCTGAGCTTTGATACTCGGCTTCGCTGAGAATAAGGTTTGCCTGATTCTGAGCCTGAGTCATTGAGGTTTTGAGGATAATATCAGCCTGAATCTTCGCATCGCTGATCATCTTCTGCGCTTTGACGCGGGCTTCCTCTTCCATTTCCCTGCCTTTGGCTTCAGCGGCAAGAACAGTTTTGATCAATTCAGCAGCCATTGAGCAAAGCACCTCCGTTTATCATATAACTAATAGGATGGATTTCCGCCATGACCGGCCCCGCTGTCTCTTCGGGCTTGTTGGCGTTCAGATTCAAAACAAGAGACGCGATGAATAAGATGAACAGTATCACGGTGATGACGGCAAGCACGGCAATTCTTTTGATGAGATTTTTTGCCGGTGCCTTTTTCTTTTTAATTTCCGGCAGTTTTTCATAGCGCACTGGCCTTCTCTTCGCCTGGGGCTTCTTCTTATGATAGGACGAGATGATTTCGGGGATTTTGATTTCCTCACGCAGAGAAAGCACCTGAGTTTCCTGCTCCGGCTCGCGCTCAAAGGCGTCCACCTCGGGGATAATCACCTCTTCCGGCGTTTCATTTGTCTTGGGTGTTACCGAATAAACATCATTATATTCTACAGGCTCAAAGGGCTTATTATGCAGCGCATTTTCCAGATCCTTGAGCATCTGGTTGGGTGTGAAATATCTCTCGTTGGGATTGAAAGCACAGGCTTTGGCGATAATATGCGCCAGCTCGGGGCTTGCCAGAGACGGCTTCGGCAACTCCTCTCCGGCAATGCGGCGGGCAGTGGCATCGTCAAGGGAATTGACCGTCAGCTTATTCGGATATTCCTCCGTGAAAGGTAAGCGGCCTCTGTTTGTGAGCATAAAAAGGATCAGTCCCAGAGAATAGGTATCCACTGTGCAGTTCATATTGCCGGTTTTCATATATTCCGGCGCCATGTAATATTCGGTACGCTTATAGGCCACCGACGCCTTATTCGGCTCGAGAAGGCTGAAAGTACCGAAATCGCCGAGCTTACAGATTCCCTCACGGTCAAACAAAACATTTTCCGGCTTCAGGTTCGGATATATGTATCCGCCGAAGCTCCGGCACTTGATCAGTGCCTGACATACGCTGATGCCAAGACGCAGTGTCTCCTCGAGAGTAAAGGAAAACTCCTTGAGCAGATCAGCCAGTGAGCGCATTTCTTCCATTTTGATCAGAATCAGTCTGCCTTTGCCGTCACTGGCCTTGCGCAGTTCCAGATCCTCATACCTGACAAAATGCTTTCCGCCGTCGGATTTCATGACATCCCGGATATTGCGGGTAACCTGCGTGATGATGCCATTATAGTATTCCTCTTCACTGACAGGCGCACTTTCAAAATCATCGGGCGTTTCAAGGGGCTTTCGTTCATTTCGGTTTTCACCGAGTCTGATGATCTTGAGCACAGAGATTTCACTGCTGCCGTCATATTTTTGCCTGTATATACTGAAAACCTTACCGTCCGTTCCGGCACCGAGCTGTTTATCGGTATACCATTCGCCGAAAACCGGATTCATTGAATTTGACATATTCTATACTCCTTAAAGCACAAATTATCACATAAATATATTTTTTCAATCAAATTGACATATTCAGCTACTATAATTAGTATTATTATAACACATATTGGCAGTAAATGCCAACTGTTTTACAATATTTTTTCAAAGTATATCTCGCTTTCCTGTATTGACATTATCGGCAAAAAATATTAGAATAGTACCGTAACAAAAACAGAAAGGACGGCTTGGCAGAAATTTTCACTTATTTTGCCCGAAAGCTGATAAATAATAATGAGCGAAGAACGAAACGACGGAATCAACATGGATATGGATATCGTCTCTGTGGTGGACGATGACGGAAAAGAGCATCTTTTTGAAGAGCTGGACAGAATCGAGCTGGACGACGACAGAAGATATGTCGCTCTGGTACCGATTTATGACAATGAAGAAGATATGCTCAGTGATGACGGCGATGTGCTGATTCTCAAGGTCCTCGAAGAAAAGGGGGAAACCTACCTGATTCAGATTGAAGACGAGGACGAATTTAACGAGGTCGGCAACATCATTGAGGACAGACTGATCGAAAAATACGAAGCAGAAGACAACGAATAATTTTATCCTGCGGTGTTCGAGTTCCTATGATAGTTATAACCCAACACCCTATCAAAAGGAGAGACGCTTTGCCGGCGGATTGCAGACCTCCCGCATTTCTGCGGACGAAGGGAGCGTGAACCCGGCTCGCTATCACCGTCCTGCTATATGCAGGTTATATACGTCATATTTACGGCACTGTGGGATTTTTAAAAGCGCAGCCTTTTTATGGGCTGCGCTTTGACTTTTTTGAATCATCAACGCAAAAGAAGATGGTACTGCTTCTTTTCACGGCCGAGATACTCGGCTATATTCGGTGCGACAGCACCGTCACAAAGAAACCGCAGAGGATCTCTCCCCTGCGGCTTTTGCTTATTTAATCTTGCAGCTTGCTGTGTAGTACTTACCTAAAACATTGCTGCCGTCAGCGGCCTTGATATAAGGTCTGACTGCGTATTTAAGGGTTGCACCGGAAACAAGATTCTTCTCTGTGAAAGAGGTACCGCTTGTCACGGCGATCTTGCACCACTGCTGCTTGGATGCGCTGTATCTGTATACAACATATCCGGTGGCACCGGCGGACTTGGTCCAGGTGATGGTGGCAGCGCCCTTGGCGTTGGACTTCACAGTGAACTTGGGTGCTACAGGCTGAGTGGCGGTGGAAACCTTGGTGTACTTATTCGCCAGAATGTTGCCGCTGTCGGTCTTGGTGTAAGATCTGACGGCGAAGATATACTTCTTGCCGGCGGTAAGACCCTGAACAGTGTAGCTGGTTGAACTTGTGGCGGTGAGTTTATCCCAACCCTTTGTGGAGGTGTTGTACATATAAACTACATAACCGGTTGCGCCCTTGATCTTGCTCCATGAGAGCTTGATTGCTGTTGTGGACTGAGTAACCGTAACGGCGGGATTGAGAGGCAGAATGCTGAAAGTAGCCTTTGCCTGACCGGAATAATCACCGTCGAAAGTTACAGTGACAGTATACTTGCCGGGATTAACGGCATTGGGCAGGGTGTTGACGGTGTAATCTTCGCCCTCAACGAGTTCGGTGCCGTCGATATCAACAACAGTAAAGGTCGGATTCACAGCTCTGCCGGAATAGTTATAACTGGTCTTGTCGAGCTGAATGCCCTTGATCTTGCTGATGGACTCGGAGAGAACAATCTCTTCACAGCGTTTGCACTTGGTAGCCTTGACACCGCTGTCATAAATGGAAGCGGGCTTGATATCCTCAAAGAGGTCATGCTGCAGAGCGTCAAGAATCTCTCTCTCAGAAAGAATGGCATTGCAGACGGTGCAATAGGAATAAGGAGTATAGCCTTCTTCTGTGCAGGTGGGCTCTTTACCTTCTTTATTGTCAATGGTATGTCCCGTTGCTTCGGTAACTTCTCTCTGGACATCACCACATCTTTCACAAGTCATGGTTCTGATGCCCTGGATTTCACAGGACTGCTCCTGTACGACGACCCAATCGCCGTACTTATGGCCGGCAGGAATCACATCGGTTTCTGTGTAAGAACAGCGTGAGCACTGCTTGGCCTTTTCGCCGTTTTCTGTGCAGGTTTCTTCCTTGGTTACGATCCATTCGCCGAGATCGTGGCCGAGTGCCTCTGTGCTCTCCTGAGCGACAAGGATCTCGCCGCAGATCTTGCAGACCTTACCCTCGGTAAGACCGGTTTCGGTGCAGGTGGCAGCAACAGCGTCAACGATCTGCTCGGTATGACCGGCAGTGGGAACTTCTTTTTCTTCGGTTGCCTTACATCTGGAGCACTCGAAGAAATCCTTACCGGCGGTGATGCAGGTAGCAGGTGTGCTCTTGCTTTCATCCTTGATCCAGTCATGGCCGACCGGTGAGATATCCTTGGCTTCCTTGATAACGGTGCCGCAGACGGAGCAGATGGAGCCCTCGGTCTTACCCTTTTCGGTGCAGGTAGCCGGAACAGCTTCTGTCTTTACCTCGGTGTGAGGCAGTTTAGCGATATTCTGAATATCTTTCTGACCGCAGGTGGCGCAGACAGCTTCTTTCTTGCCCTCTGCAGAGCAGGTAGCTTCCTTAGTTACGGTGTATTCACCGTACTTGTGACCCAGTGCAGGAATGGTCTCCTGCTTCTCATAGACTTCACCGCAGACGATGCACTGCTTACCCTCGGTAAGACCGGCCTTTTCGCAGGTGGCTTCCTTGGCGGCAAGGATTCTGGGAGTATGTCCGGTGGCAGGGATCACAACCGTCTGGCTTTCTTTCTTACAAACGGTGCAGTAACCTGACTTGACGCCTTCTTCGGTGCAGGTAGCTTCCTTGGTAACTTTCCAGCTGCCCGGATCAAGCTCATGACCGGCAGGAATAACCTCGGACTTCTTCATGATGATTCCGCAGCGGCCGCACTTGGTAGCCTCTGTCTTACCGTCGGTGGTGCAGGTCTTGGCTACGGCAGGCTCGGCAACGATCTCGTTATGGCCGAGAGCATTGACAACGGACTGCTTGACAACGATCTCATGGCAAACGGTGCACTGCTTGCCCTCAGTGAGACCGGTATCTGTGCAGGTGGCTGCCTTACCGGGAAGTGTGATGGTAGTGTGACCCTTAGCCGCGATGATCTCTTTTGCGGAAAGGATTGCTTTGCAACGGCTGCACTCGCTGTATGACTTGTAGCCGGCCTCGGTGCAGGTGGCTTCCTTGCCGGGAATGACAACTTCAACATGGCCGAGCTTGGGAAGTGTGACAGTGACATCGACTGCGCCGCAAACCTTACAGGTGGAAACGGCTGTGCCGTCCTCAGTGCAGGTTGCTGCCTTTATTGTTTTGTAAGTCTCTGAGGGAGTGTGAGCAGCGGGAATGACATCCGACTTTGTCTCAGCGCACAGTGAGCACTTGTATTCCACACTGCCGGGAGTACCGGTTGCGCAGTTGGCTTCCACTTTCTTGGTCACAACCCACTGATGGCCATAGGCCTTGATCTTATACTGTGATACGATGGTGGCGTTACATACGGAGCAGTGCTGACCTGCGGTCAGTCCGTCCGTTGTGCAGGTGGCAGGAACAGCAGGATCGTCAACGGGCTTATGTCCGATTGCCGGAATAGGCTCACAGCCTTCATAAACAAGGCCACAAACCGTACACTGTTTACCTGCAGTTGCGCCGGGCTCAGTGCAGGTAGCTGCTTTTGCCGGAACAGCTGTAGCTGTATGACCTGTTGCAGGAAGAATCTGAACATCTTCAAAATAAGTCTTGCAGTCAGGGCAGTACATTTTCATTTCGCCTGCTTCTGTACATGTGGGATACTTGGTAGCGACATACTGTTTATTGGCGTGTGTGCAGGTGGCGGGGTCAGCATCTGCTGCCAGAACGCCAAGGGGCACTACGCTCAGAGCCATGAGAACTACCATGAACAATGACAGAGCTCTTTGAACTGTTTTTTTCATTTTTAAACCTCCGTTTAAATAATTTTTAACTGCATGAAAAATATATCATTTTGTTATCAAAAAGTCAATAGTATCGGTATCTTGTATCAAAATGTTTTTATTTGATACACACAGATTTCACATTACTCCAGGAACTGTAGACATTCTTACCGCCGGCGGTTTTATAGGCGGCGATCTTGAAATAATAGGTGGTTCCTTTTTTCAGTCCGCTTTTGGTGAATTTCAGATTGGAAGCGCCCTGAACGACGCCGACTCGTGTGTATGTACCCTTGGCACTGGTGGCCATATAGATCACATAGCCGGTTCCTGTCTGCTTATTCCAGGAAAGGGATGCCTTGCCGCCTCCGGCGGCGGCAGCCTTCAGCGTCGGCGTGGTCGGCTTTGTGGCCGTGGTTACATTATAATTGGGTCCCCAGAGAACATCGCCCTCCGGCAGCTTGGTATAGGCCTTGACCACAAAGACATAAGCGGTTCCGGCCTTGAGATTTTTCACCGTATAGGTCGTGCCCGAAAGCGTGGCGAGGGTGGTATAGGTCTTTTTGGTCGTGTTATAGGAATAGATCCGATAACCGGTGGCGCCGCTGACCTTGGACCATGTCAGTTTCACCGCCGAGGTGGACTGAGCCACGGTGACATTGGCGGTCTTTTGCGGATTGATGGTGAAATAAAGCATCACGGAGCCGGTGTATTTTTCACCGCAGAAAGTGACTTTCACGGCGTATTTGCCGATATTTTTTCTGCCGGAAGCATAAGCAACCTTATAATCCGTATTGAGCACCAGCGCAACGCCCTTGGAAGTTTTGACGGTGACCGTAGGTGCCCTTGACTTGCCGTCATAAATATAAGAAGTGGCGGAGAGGCTGATGGCAGAAGCCTTGGGGATATATTTGACGGCCACCTGCTTGGAGCAGTAAATGCAGTAGGTGACGATCTTACCGTCGCTCTTGTTGGTCGCTTTGGTGATCTTGTCGGCATACTCATGGCTGCCCTTGTAATACTCATAGGTGCTGTTGCCGCACTGACAGTAGTGAGTCTTGATGCCCTCATCCTTGCAGGTTGCCTTGCGTGTAATGACGGTATCGTTATAGCTGTGTGCGTGAGAATAAACCTTTTCGGCATTGATCAGGGTCTCGTTGCCCTTATTGGTATCGCTGGCATCGTACTGAATATCAATCTTTTCCCACTCTTGCTTCGTTCCGCCGTAATAGACCTTTTGAACGGAATTGCAGTCCTTGAAAGCGTTCATGCCGATGGTTCTGACAGTACTGCCGATATAAATATTCTCAACACTGCAGCAGCCGTAAAAAGCATTTTTTCCGACGCTTTCGATGCCGTCGGGAACGATGACATTCCGAAGAGTCTGACACATGGCGAAAGCATAATTGCCGATGGTCTTGACACCCTTATCCATATATACCGTCGTCAGATTCGGGCAGAGATAAAAGGCATAGTCGCTGATATGCGTGACGCTCTCGGGAATCTGCACCATACCCAATCCGCCGCAATAGAAAAAGGCGTATTCTCCGATTTCTCTGACGGTATCGGGAATTATGATTGATGTGATGCTGTGGCAGTAATAAAAGGCTCGCGGACCGATAGCCACAACAGGCTTGCCGTCGATTACCGACGGCAGAACCACATCACCTTTCAGCGTGGGAACGCAGTCAGTGATAATAATTTCATTTTCCTGCGCGTCGGTGTATTCATAGACGAAATCACCTTCATTGAGCGCACAAGCGCTCATGCAAAATACTGACAATACAGTGATCAATACTGTCATCAATGCTGCGAAAAACAGCTTTTCAGTCTTTCTGTTCATTTCCAGTTCTCCTTCCGAAAAGATCGGCGAATGTGAATATCATATCACTTTTTCAATATATTGTCAATAAAGGTATTATACTTCGTCATAAGCAAGTGCTTTATTATATAGAACCACCTTGCCGCTGTCATAAAGCGCGGGCTTTTCCGGGGAAATATCCGTCAGGACACCGAGGGTACCGATATCGGGCTTGCCATTGAGATAGAGCTTGAGAACACCGGTCTTTTCCCTCACGGCCACGACCTGCACCACATCGGAAACGGTGCTTCGGGATTTCAGCGTGGTGAAACCGACAGTGAAAGCAATGTGTCCGTCGTCGGTCACGCGCAGGCTGACATCTTCGCCCTGACGCATGAGCACCACGGGCTCCTCGCCGGTGAGTGTCGCCTTGACGGAGAACTCTCCCCTGCCCCGGATACAGTCGGTGATGATGTTGCCGTCGTAATAGGTGCAGAAGACGCCAATCGATGCAGTATTGCCCATAATGTCGCCGACGCCGTCGAAAGTCAGCTCATTGCTCTCTGAGAGAGCATTCTCAAAGGTCAGACGCACACTCATGTAGTCCTCGAGCAGTTCTGCTTTGACAACGGGATTTTCACGGCAGGTAATCTGATCCGCGTTGATCATCTGATTGAAAGTGACTTCAACGGTCTTTTCGTTCACGGCACTGACATAATCCGTCTCCATTTCCTTGACCTGTCTGCCGAAATGCAGAATCTTGGTCTGATAGGGCGCCAGGTGCACCTTGATTTTGTCACCGTAGCTGTAGGCATCGCCGAGAGCGCCGCCCTTATAGGGAAGCACTGTCGTCATCGGCGCATAAAGAAGCGTTTTGCCGGCCCCGATATGCTCGTCCAACCGCAGGGTGTAATCGGTCTGTTCGCCGCCGCTGTTTCTCAGGCAGACAATACCCTCATGGTCGCCGAAAGCACTGTAACCGTAGACCTGACCTTGGGAGGGTCTGCCGCCGAAAATGATGGAATTGGACAGCACATCGAAATTATCCTCAATGAAACGCAGGACGCTGTAGTTGATTCTCCACTTAGCCTTGTTCATCATGGTATAGCTGTAATAAAGCTCCCAGAAAGAGGTGCCGCGCATGGCCATGGTGAACATATACTCGCGGAAATCCTCGTCATTCATCGAGACCTTGGCCTCGTTGCCGTAAATCGGGTCATGGTTATAAAGACACCGCTGTGGGAACTGGAACTGTCTGTTCCGGTAAAAATCATAGTATCTGTCGTCGCGGTAACTGAGCATTCTGTCCTTGTCGCTGATTTCGCCTTTTTTGCCGACGAAGCCCACATCGTCGCTGATCTGCATCCACACACTACTGACATGTATCAGGAACCAGGGACTGGGATTGGCATAGCAGGTCAGGTTGATCCAGAAATTGTTTCCGCCGTTTTCGTAGAGCTTATCAAAAACCCGAAGCCATTTTTCCCATACTTCCGTGTAGAAATAGAGGTTGTCCTTACCGCCGACCATGTGGTCATGCTTTCTGTTGCGGCAGGGCTTCTGTGCAAAGCCGTCCAGCTTCCAGTAATTCAGGTTGAATTCTTTCTGAAAACCGAGCATCAGATTCTGCATTTTGTCCACATATTTGTCACTGGAAACGCAAATATCCTGAGACGATGCGTTATAGTAACCGTTACCGCCCTTTTGGATCTTTCGGGCAAATTTCGGCGTATTCAGGGTATAGCCGCCTCGTGGACCGATCCAGACGCCGAAATGGGAACCGACGCTTTCGGCAAGACTGCTGAAAGGATGAAGTCCGTCGGGAAACTTCTCATTGAAGCACCAGAAATCCTTGCTGTAGTCATTCCAGCCGTCATCGACCACATAGGAATCCAAAGGCTTTTCGCCTGTGGCTGTGAGCTGTTTGTCAATTTCAAGGAAAGAATCCGTGATATTCTGCTTAGTGATATTCAGCATATGGTCATACCAGGAATTATACTGGCGGCGCAGGCGGTTCGGCTTTGAAATATACTTGATATATTCAAAGAAAGCCTTTTGCACCTGGGCAAATATAGCGCCCTCGGCAGCACCCATGACGAAAAGATCGCTTCGGAAGGCTCCGCCGCCGGCAAGAGAACGGAGATCCTTGCCGCTGTAATAGCGCACGGAGGTCGTGTCATTCTCTATGACATTGAGACAGGCGGGAAATTCACAGCCGAAATAGAGGCTGTCCAGATAAATCGGCTGTCCCAGCCTCAAAGCATAGCCGGGAATGTGAGAGGACTTCTGTTCCGGAACGCTCCAATGGCTCAACGCATTTTCAAAGCGGAGATTTTCAAAGTCGATATAATCAAGAACGATCTTCTTGTTGCCTTTTTTCGCAAAGGAAAGCTCTATGTGTTTCCTGAAAAAAGGCTTGGTATTGTCGATATCATAGACGAGCCGGAAAACGACCTTGCTGTCGCTGACACTTTTGGGCTTGAAGTCAAAAATATGGCGGCAGCCCAGATCCGTCGGTTCTTTTTTGGCCTCGATGAGCTTCAGATCACTGCATTTGACGCAGGAGGAAAAAAGTCCAGTCTTAAAATTCACAACGAATTCTTCACTATTTTCCCGTGCTTTAACGGTTTTTCCGCTGATTCTGTTTTCCACGGCGAAACCGGTTATTTTGCCGCCGCTCAGCGAAAAAGTCTTTTTGATATACTTGTTTTCTATTATATATGTATTAACTGCCATTCGGATACCCTCATGCTTACCCTATTATTTTTTCTGCCCAAGAAGCAACATCATCACAGACCTTGCCGAAGTAGGCCTCTTCATTGAGGATCTCATGCCTGCCGTCGGGGTACAGCTTCAGTTCGATGTTCTTTTTTCCGCAGGCTTTGAGCTTGGAATAAACGGTCTCAACACCCTTGCTGTATTCGCCGACGGGATCCATCGCGCCCGAAATCATGAGCACGGGTAGCTCCTTGGAAAGAGAACGGAACCACTCGTCAGAGGAAACATAGGAAAGCAGGCTGAAAAGATCCCGGTAGCCACAGGCAGTGAAAAGGAAACCGCAGTAAGGATCAGCGATGTACTTATCCACCTGGAACTGATCTCTGGAAAGCCAGTCAAAGGCCGTTCTGCCCTCGAACTTTTTATTGTAGGTGCCAAAGCCCATTTTGTCAATGAGCTTACTTCTGTAATGATCGCCCTTGAGCTTTGCCACGAGCTTGGCAACGAGAATGCCGGCGCCGGCGGCAGGATTGGGTCCTGCCGTGCCGCAGTAAACGGCACCGTTAATCTCATCGGCATATTTCAGCGTGTAGGCTCTGGCAACAAAGGAGCCCATGGAATGACCGAAAAAGATGTAGGGCTTTCCGGGGTTCTCCTGCTTGGCGATCTCAGTGAGCTTGTGACAATCCTCCACGAAGAATTTCCAGCCGTTCTCCTCTTTTCCGAAGAAGCCCAGCTCATCGTCGTTTTTGACGCTGGCACCGTGGCCCAAATGATCGTTGATATAAAGAGCAAAGCCGCGGCCGCAGAGATTCTCGGCAAAGGCTTCGTACCTTTCCAGATGCTCGGCCATGCCGTGAGCTAC
>JAQXMV010000208.1 GCA_029013165.1 Oscillospiraceae bacterium
TTGGCGAAAACATAAACCATAGTTGGGTTAGCACGCAAGTGAATTATTATTAGTAAGGTTGCCGTCAGTGGGCACGGCTTGCCGTGTTCCTACCGGGGTGCAAACGGTCGTTTATAGGTAGATTTGTTTGATATGATTAATATGGTAGTTTCTTTCAGGTTGCACCGCTCGAGCCGCGGGGGCTCATACTTTGTCTTGCGCGACAAAGTATGCAAAGCGCGCTCTTGCGCCTGTCGATTGCTCCGGGGTATTTTCGCCGGGTGAGGTCGGTAGAATAATTTTTGTCTGTTCCTTTTAGATGTGTTGTGCAAGTTGTTGCACTTGCTTTCATCGGCGAAAATACAGTCGCTCTGCGCGGTTTGCCGACAGTCGGGTGTTTTATGTGTGTGCCTTTTTGGCACCTTTTCTTTTCGGTGACGAGGGGGCCCACCGCTTCGCACCCCTCGTCTTGTTAGCGATTTTTTGAGAGGTGAGAGAGGGAAGATATCCGATTGTTTGGGTTCGTTGTGTCTTTATTTTTTCGTGGTGGATATCCGATTGATTTTATTTACTCAGCTTTCGTTAATGTTCTTGATAATGTCATCGACAGAGGCTTTGAGAGCTACATCTCTTTCCAGTTTGCCGGTGATTTCTTTCAGAGCATAGATGATGGTGGAGTGGTGTTTGTTGCCGAATTCCTGTCCGATGGCTTTCAGGGAAAGTCCCGTGACCTGATTGACAATATAAATGGCGATCTGTCTTGCCTGGGAGATATTGGCGTTTCGTTTATCGGAACGGATATCTGCCGGAGTGACGCTGAAAGTACGGGCAACCTCATTGATGATATTCTCAACGGTCACCGGGAGAGGCTGGCTGTCATTGATGATATCGCTGATAGCCCGTTTGGCAAGGGCAAGATTGACCTTGACGCCCTCGACATCCTGATAGGCCTTGATTCTTTTGATGATACCCTCAATCTGACGGATATTTTTCTTGATATTGTCGGCAATGAACTTAATGATATCATCGGAAAGCTCCAAATCGTGATCGGCGGCTTTCTTTTTGACGATTGCCATGCGGGTCTCGAGGGTCGGCGGCTGAATGTCGGCGATGAGTCCCATTTCAAAACGGGTGCGAAGTCTTTCTTCGAGGGTCATCATTTCTTTCGGCGGACGGTCTGAGGTCAGCACGATCTGACTGCCGTTGCTGGTCAGGGCATTAAAGGTATGGAAAAACTCCTCCTGCACCTGATCGCCGCGGGAAATGAACTGAACATCGTCAACGAGGAGCACATCGCAGCTTCTGTATTTCTCATGGAAAATATGGGTGTTGTGATTTCCGATGTGGTGCACCAGGTCATTGGTGAAATGCTCGGCGCTGGTATAGATGATATCGGCGTTGGGATTTTCGTTTTTGATCTCATTCATGATCGCCATGAGCAGATGGGTTTTGCCAAGGCCGGAATGACCGTAGATGAAAAGCGGATTATAATGTCTGCCGGGATTATTGGCAACATTCATGGCGGCGGCGTAGGCAAATTTATTGGAGGGGCCGGTGATGAAATTGGCAAAGGTGTAGTCATATTCATCACTGCTTTCCCGAAGAGAACTGCTTTTTTCATCGGCAGGCTTTGCCTGATCTTCGGGGACGACGAACTCCACATTGACAGGAAAACCGAAAATTGATTCCAGGGAAGCGTGGAGAACGCTCATAAACTTATCAAGAATGATGTTTCTTTTAAATTCGCTGATAGAAAGGTAGATCGTGTCATTTTTAAAGGAGACAAATTCCAGAGGACTGAGCCATACATTGTAGGCAACTTCGGTAACGCTGTTTTTTAATTCCTGCTGGACAAGCTCCCAGATTTCCTTGAAAGAATCCATAATTTTCCTCCTTATTTTTATCAATATCCCCACTGTAAAAACTGCAATTAAGGTATTATTATAATATATATTAATATAAATATTTAAATTTAATATTGTGAGAAAGTATCATATATTAAACCATCTTTTATTCTACCATAAAAATCACTTTCTTGCAAGTATTTTTCATGAATTCAAGACCGGATTGAGAAGTAAAATCAAGGTAAAGAAAAGAAAAATAACAAAAGTTTCGGTCAAGCCTTTTCAAAGGCTTGCGGGGTCGAGGGGCAGAGCCCTTTGTCGCGCTTCGCAAAGCGCGAAATGCCCTTCACCTGAAAATAAACAACTGCGCTGACGGTAGAAGAAAAAAATACTCACTTAAGCGCAGGAAGGGAGGAACGAGGAAAAATGCAGGGCATTTTCCTCGTTCCGTGGGAAACCCTCGCCGGGGGTTTCCCGGTGAAAAGGGCAGTACCTTTTATATAAAAGACGGAGTTATCCGTTACAGTGGCGCTGCGCAGACAGCGCCGCATTTTTGTGCTTTTCTGATGGCAGGGCGGCGGTGTTTTGACGAAAACATAAACCATAGGTGGGGTTAGCACACAAGTGAATCATTGTTAGTGAGGTTGCCGCAGGCGGATACGGCTTGCCATGTTCCTATCGTGGTGCAAACGGTCGTTTATAGGTAGTTTTGTTTGATATGATTAATATGGTAGTATCTTTCAGGTTGCACCGCTCGAGCCGCGGGGGCTCATACTTTGTCAGGCGTGACAAAGTATGCAAAACACTTCCCGGTGCCTATCAATCGCTCCGGGGTATTTTCGCCGAGTGCAGTCGTTGAATGGATTTTTGTTTGTTCTATTTAGGTTCGTTGTGCTGATTGTTGTGCTAACTTTCATCGGCGAAAATACAGTCGCTCTGTCAGGTTTACCGATGGTCGAGTGTTTTATGTGGGTGCCGTTTTGGCACCGTTTTTTTTCGGTGACGAGGGGGCCCACCGCTTCGCACCCCTCGTCTTGTTGTCTCTTATTAGGAGGTGTGCGAGAGTAGATATCCAGTTTGATTCGTTGCGGACACGGCAAGCCACGTCCCTACAGTCATCTGACCGTGTAGCAAGTCTGAGCTCCTATTCTTACGGCCTTATCAAAAACAAAAAAAATCCTGAGAAGTTCTCTCAGGATTTTTGCTTTCTTCTGTCGCTCTTATGATAAAGGTAAGATCATTTGTCACCGAATTTTTTCTTATACCCCTCAATGGCGTCGGCAATGATCTCAACGGCAACACTTCTGCCCTTTGCCTCGTCGATGACCGTGGTCTTGTTTTCCAGGGTCTTATAAACCGAGAAGAAGTGGGTCATTTCGTCGAAAATGTGCTTGGGCAGCTCGGAAATATCCCGGTAGCTGTTGTAGGTGGGGTCTCCGCTGTGAATGGCGATGATTTTGTCATCGGCGGCGCCGTTGTCGAGCATGGTGATCACACCAATGGGGTAGCACTCCACCAGCACCATGGATTCGATCTTCTCCGAGCAGAGCACGAGCACATCGAGGGGGTCGCCGTCATCGGCATAGGTGCGCGGAATGAAGCCGTAATTGGCCGGGTAGTGGGTGGAGGTGTGCAGGATTCTGTCCAGGCGCAGTAAGCCGGTCTCTTTGTCAAATTCATATTTCATTTTGCTGCCTTTGCTGATTTCGATAAAGGCGTCAAAGGTCTCAGTTCCCACTCTGTCGGGGCTGAGGTCATGCCAGATGTTCATATTTCTGCCTCCTGTTTTTCTTTTAGTCAAATCATAGCACAAACGGCGGGAAATATCAATGTTCCAAAAATTTTTTTGCGATTTTTTGCGGAACCGCCGCTTTCGCGGCGAAAAAGAGGGCTGACGCCCCTGCGCCCAAAGATAATGACAAATAATAAAGAATTAACAATTTATGCGATATTGGCACACACAGATTTCACATAAGGGTGGTAAAATATGGAAAATAAAGTATAAACCGCTCCGATTGGTGAACGAGTGGTGTTTAGTGTCGAATTTTACAAGGAGGTTCCTTTACTAATGAAACGAATGAAAAAATATCTTCTGCTCATAGCCGTTATGGCTGTCAGCATCATATCACTGTGCTTTTCCGCGAGCGCGGAATGGAAAGACAACAAATGGTCATTTGCAGACGATTATTATGATTTTGGCACCCAGTAT
>JAQXMV010000209.1 GCA_029013165.1 Oscillospiraceae bacterium
CAAGACCTGTGATGGTTGCACCGGTTCCCGTGACGCTTGCTTTCAGTTTATATTTCTTTGTCGATGTGTTATAAAGGAAAACATAGTAACCGTTGGCGTTTTCGGCCTTTTGCCAGCTCAGGCTCACGGAATTATTGGTGGAGGTGCCTTTGAGTGACGACACAAGACCGGGAGAGAGGGTGGAGGCTTTCACTGTGGGCGAAGCCGAGGAAAAGTAATATTTTCCCGAAACCTTGGTATAGGCGTGAATTTTATAGCTTGCCGTTGAACCGACGGCCTGAGAAGTGATTTTATAGGTCAGCCCGGTGGTGGTTCCCAGCGCCTGCCATGCTTTTTTTGCTTTGTCGTAGCGATAAATCTTGTACCCTGCGGCGCCGACGGCCTTTTTCCATGTCAGGGTGTAGCCCGATACGGTTCTGCCGGTGACGGAGATTCCGCTGACCTTTTGAGGTACGACGGTTACGGTACAGACGGCTTTTTTGCCGCTGCCGTCGGCGGCTGCGGCGGTGACTGTGTAGGTTCCGCAGCTGACGGCCTTGACAGTGCCGCCGGCGGAGACAGTGAGCGCTTTGGCGTCACTGGATGAAAATGTGACCTTGTTTATGTAAAGTGGAGCAGGCGATAAAGTGGCTTTCAGAACGAAGCTGTCACCGACGGCCAGTTGAACGGCCGTTTTACTCAGGGTGACGGCGGTGGCATATCGGTAGGCTAACTTGACATTGGAAAGTGTCTTGATGTGGCTTTCTCCGTAGCTGCCTTTGATGACATAGGCCGTGAGGGAATCGCAGCCCTTAAAGGCGTTATTGCCGATGGATTTGACGGAAGCGGGAATGAACGCACTTTTTAGACTTTTGCAGTACCAGAAAGCCCCTTCGCCGATGGAGGTCACCTTGGAGGGGATGACGATTTTCGTCAGAGACGAACACTCATTGAAAGCGGCGTATTCAATTTTGGTGATGGTCGACGGCAGAGAAACCGCCGTCATAGCTGTCTTTTTCCAGAAAGCCTCGGCGCCAATGACCGTCACCGTTGCCTTGTTTACCTTTGAGGGCACTGTGACCGAAGAAGCGTTGCCGGTGTATTCTTTGAGCGTGGCAGTGCTGCCGCTGACATCAAAGATGAAGTCTCCGCTTTTCACCGTGGCGGCCCCTGCGTTCATGAGCATCAGGGCACAAAGAACGGCACAGCTGATGAAAAAGATCGTTGATCGGAAAAGACTTTTTTTCATGATAATTCTATCCTCCGCGAGAATTGATGTGTGAATGGTCATATCTTGTATTTTATCATAATGAGCAGGAAAATTCAATTCTTTCTATAAAAAGAATTAAATAATATGCCTTTATTGATTCAGAAAAACCGCCAAACCTTTGCCGGTCTATCCATTATGTATTATCTCAGTCAGATGTGATAAAAATATGTAAAGTTTATAAATTATTATCGGATTTCAGGTGAAAGAAAAAGAGACGGGTTTTCCCGCCTCAATCATTCTTAGGATCGTAACTTCTTATTTGGAAGCGTTGAGCCTTGATACGATAGCTGACTTCTTTCTTGCAGCGTTGTTCTTGTGAAGAAGACCCTTCGCAACGGCCTGATCAATCTTCTTGACGGCGAGCTTAACAGCTTCTTCCTTGTTGTCTGCGTTGGCTTCGATAGCAGCGTTGGCTTTCTTAAGAACGGTCTTAAGAGCTGAATTGGCGGACTTGTTGCGAGCCTGCTTTGTGGCGTTAACAAGAACGCGCTTTTTTGCTGATTTAATGTTCGGCATAATTTACACCTCCTCTTGATTTGCGTCATGCAAAACACATCATATCACTTTTTAAACTAAAATGCAAGAGTTTTTGCAATTTTGGATATAGTTTTTTGAAAGCGGTAACAATATACTATATATCAGAAAACATTTCAAGGGGTTAGACAGAAAAAAATGAATTTTCGCACAGATCTTGCCATAGAAAGAAAGGAATATAACGAAAAAGAAAAACTTGACGGCGTCATTTCCTGCTGTGAGGAAAGGGACGGTATCAAAATCACGAGAATCGAGATTATCGACGAAAGGGGAGAACGCCTGCTTTCCAAGCCCTGCGGACGGTATATTACCATTGAGGCGCCTCCTTTCATTCGGGACGCGGGACTTTTTTCCTCTGCGATGACGGTTTTCAGCGACGAACTGAAATCTCTGCTGCCGGAAAAGGGCAGCGTCCTCGTGGCCGGTCTCGGCAACGAGGACATAACCGCTGATGCGCTGGGTCCGAAATGTCTGAATCTTCTTCTGGCCACCCGTCATATCAGCCGCGAACTGCGGGAAAGTCTCGGGTTGGGTGAACTTCGCAGTGTGGCCGGCATCGTACCCGGTGTGCTGGGCAAAACGGGAATAGAAACCTCGGAAATTATTTTCGGCGTTGTCAGGCGGATCAAGCCCTCCTGTGTCATCGCCGTGGACGCTCTCGCCGCCCGAAAAACCCAGCGTCTGGGAACCACCATTCAGATGGCGGACACGGGCATTTCTCCCGGCTCCGGTGTGGGCAATTCCCGGAGCCGGATCGGCCGGGAAACCCTGGGTGTGCCGGTTATCGCCGTGGGTGTGCCGACGGTTGTTGATGCGGTGACCATGACCGCGGATATTCTCGAGCAGTCCGGCGCCGGTGAGGGTGATTTTTCCGAGAAGCTGAAAAGTCAGGAGGGTATGCTCGTCACGCCGAAAGAAATCGACGCCATCATTGACCGGGCCGCCAGACTGATCGCCCTGGGGATCAATACGGCTTTGCAGCCGGAGCTGTCGGCCGGTGAGATTTTGTCCATCGTGAGCTAAGGAACCTCTGAATTAATCACAGCATAGGCTTTGATGCACGGCAGCTTGCACATTTTCCTTAATAATTTCTCTCCGGAGCGAATAGTTATATAAAGAGATATTTGCAATCACGGAGGACGAAAAGCCGACTATGGACAGCCAACACAAAAAAATACAAAAGACAGCGATCTATATAATTTCAGCCTGTGCCTTTCTGGCCATAGGACTCTCCGCAGGCTCTTTTCTGCCGGATCTGGGATACGGTCTTGCTCTCTACAGTGCCAAGACCTTTCTGCCGCTTCAGGGGCTGACGGTTTCTGCCGGCGAAGAGACAGATTTATCTGCCGCCGTCACCCTTGACACGACAGCGGCGACACCGCAGACAACTGTCCGTGAGAGCACAACCGAAGAGAAAAAAGACGCTGAGGTCGCAGCACTTCAGAAAGATTTTACCGCTACGCCCGAGGATATACAGGCAGTGATTGCCGAAAGAATGAAAACCGCCGCCTCCGACAAAAAGGACGGAAGTATTACCGAAAAGCAGTATAAAAATGACGGTGTTACGGATTCTTATCAGAATGTACGGGTCAAAAACTTAAACGAGACAAAAATTAATATTGAAAGCATTCTGAAAGAAAAAGCCGATCTGAGCGTGGAGGCGAAAAAGCCAAGCGTGCTGATCTTTCACACACACACGACGGAGACCTACCAGATTCTTGACCGGGGCTTTTATGAAACGGGATTTCTCACACGCAGCAAAAATCTCGGCGTGAATATGGTCAGGGTGGGGGACGAAATATGCAGTGAGCTGGAAAAGGCCGGCTACAGCGTCATTCATGACCGGGAAATCCACGACACCAAATATAACGGCTCCTACAGCCACTCCCGTGCCAGCGTTGAAAAATACCTGAAAAAATACCCGTCCATTCAGGTGGTGCTGGATATTCACCGGGACGCTATTCAGCTCAATAACGGCACGAAGATCAAGCCTACGGCTGTCATTCAAGGGAAGAAAGCGGCTCAGATCATGATCATCAGCGGCTGTCAGGAAAAAGGCAACGCCGTGGAGGGTTTCCCTGACTGGCGGTATAATCTGATCTTTGCTCTCAAACTGCAAAAAGCACTGGAGGATACCTTTCCTGGCATTACGCGGCCTTTGTTTTTTGCTCCGCGAAAATACAACATGAACCTGACCCATTGCTCCTTGCTCGTTGAGGTAGGCTCCGATTCCAATACTCTGGAAGAGGCCGTATACTCGGGCAAGTGTCTGGGTGTGGCTCTGAGCCAAATACTGAAAGAATATGAGGAATCCACATGAACAACGAGATGAAAAGAATACTGAGCTCCTTTTTTATGACGGCGGTGATCATTTCCTGTCTCTCCTTTGTCTGCGTGGGCGCCGTCACGGCCCGTCAGCGCAGTGAATATAACACCTACTGCAGGGAATATGCGGTGCTGGCCCTGAAAAGTCAGGGAGAAAAGCTGAGTGTCAGCCTCGATGAGAAAAAACTGGACTTCGATCTTTCCCGGCTGAAGCTGCCGCAGGAATACCGGGGCTATATCTATGTGACGCCCCTGGCCGGTCTGGCGCTTTTCTGTGAGAGTGTGAAAGAAATTTTGACAGGCGGATAAAAGAGCAGAGCAAGAAATTTGCCGATGAGGGACGAAAAAAATGTGTCCCAGCTATTGACATTGACGGCAATCAGTGATAGAATGTGAAAAATTAAATATTTCGGATAGAGGCGCGGTTTATCATCATTAGTCTGTGCGTAAAAGGCGGCTGAGGCAGAGTTGCTGTGCAGATGAAAGGGAAAATCGCCGAAGGTGCCATGCCAAAGGCATACTGGGCGGAGAGGTTAATACCTGTCCGACTGTCGCAGATTTCTGCGGAGTGCTATCGGGAAAATCACTGCTGCCCGTCGGAGCCATACAGACGGGGGAGCGTGTACCGCAACACTCGATGCAGAATCGGGTGTATTTTTTTGCCGGTATCTCATTACCGTTATCCCAAAACCGATCCGGAAAACAAGAACAAAGGAGTTTGATTGATCATGGAAAGAAAGCCTATTTTCACAGGAGCCGCTTCGGCGCTCATCACCCCCCTCAATGAGCAGGGAGTGGATTATCCCAAGTTTAAGAAGGTCATCGACTGGCAAATCGAAAAGGGCATCAGCGCCCTTGTTATCGCCGGTACATCGGGCGAAGCCTCGACCCTCACCGATGAGGAGCACCGTCAGGTGCTGAAGTTTGCCGTTGACACCGTGGCAGGCAGGGTTCCTGTCATTGCCGGCACCGGCTCCAACGACACGGCATACGCCATTGACCTGACAAAATACGCCTGCGAGATCGGCTGTGACGCTATGCTGGTTGTCACGCCCTATTACAATAAGGCCACACAGAACGGTCTGATCAAGATGTTCACGGCCATTGCCGACGCCAGCACAAAGCCCATCATTCTTTATAATGTTCCCTCCAGAACCGGCGTCAATATTGAGCCGGCTACTTATGCTGCCCTTGCGGAGCACCCGATGATTCAGGGCATCAAGGAGGCCAACGGCAACATCGAAAAGATCGTGGAGACCATGGCTCTTTGCGGCGATAAGTTAGATCTTTACAGCGGCAATGACGATCAGGTCATTCCTCTGCTCTCTGTTGGCGGCAAGGGCGTTATCTCTGTTCTCTCCAATGTGATGCCCACGGAAACCGTGGAAATGTGCAATAAGTTCTTTGCCGGAGACATCAAGGGTGCGGCCAAAATGCAGTTTGATATGCTGGGTCTGATCAAGGCCCTCTTCAGTGAGGTCAATCCCATTCCCGTCAAAGCCGCCATGGCCGCCATGGGCTTCTGTGACGATTATGTCAGACTGCCTCTGACTCCCATGGAGGAGGCACACAAGGCCGTTCTTCTCCAAAAGATGCGTGAGCAGGGACTGAATGTGTAAGAGGTGACCCGGGAAATGAAAATCATCATAAACGGTGCAGGCGGAAGAATGGGTAAGGCCCTCTCCGGTATCATCGAAGCCGGTGCGGCACATCAGATTGCCGCCCTGTGCAGCATGGAGTTCACCACTGACGAGAGCAGGAATATTTATGCTTCGATCCATGAATTCAGCGGTGAAGCCGACTGTATTATTGATTTCTCCAATCACTGCGCCACCAAGGACATCACCGAATATGCGGTGAAAAGGGGGCTGCCCATCGTTATCGCCACCACCGGTCAGACGCCTCAGGAGCTGGAAATGATCCGCCACGCTGCCGAAAGCATACCGGTATTCTATTCGCAGAATATGTCTCTGGGTGTTGCCATCATGTCTTGCCTTGCCAAGATCGTTACCAAGGCTTTGCCCGAGGCGGATATCGAAATTATCGAAAAACACCATAATCAGAAGTTAGATGTTCCCAGCGGAACGGCGATTCTTCTTGCCGACAGCATACGCAGTGTCAGACCCGAGAGCGAATATGTCGTCGGCCGCCATGAGAACGGCAAGAGAACCAAGCAGGAAATCGGTATCCATTCCCTGCGAATGGGCTCCGAGGTCGGAACCCATGAGATCATTTTTGCTCTGGGATCTCAGGTGATCACCCTCAAGCATGAAGCCGAGAACCGAAACCTTTTCGCTGAGGGCGCAGTTTCTGCGGCAGAATTTCTTGTCCGTCAGGAAAAGGGCTTTTACAATATGGACAATATACTGGAATAAATTTTGTTTGCGCGGCAGCCTCGTCTGCCGCGCTCATACTGTCGATAAATGCGCCCGAGCGCATAGTGATGTCTATCCTAAAAAATTGTATAAATGAAGATTCTGCTTTCAAAAGCATTTCAGCTCCATGGTATCGAACCATGGAGCTGAAAGTTTCTATGCTTGCTGTTTTTTCTCGGCAGTCTGCAGACTGCCAATAAAAGAATCAATCCTCGAAAGCCT
>JAQXMV010000210.1 GCA_029013165.1 Oscillospiraceae bacterium
GGGGTCGATGGTTCAAGTCCATTCATCCTCACCATAAAATTACCGGCTTTCCAAAGAGAGCCGGTTTTATTTTTATTCAAATTCCAAAAATGCCGCCTCTGCTTTGCAGTGGCGGCAAAAAATTTAAGATTAAGCCTTTGATTCGCAGTAAAGACAGCGGTATACTCTGTTTTCTCTGTCGGCGAGATAAAACACCTGCTCCAACTGCTGTTCGATCGAGGTAATACAACGAGGGTTTTTGCACTGGAGAACATCGTGTAGCCGCTCGGGCAGATCAACACTCTTCTTTTCCACGAGCATGCCGTTATGAATGATATTCACGGTGATGCCCGGATCAATATAACCCAGTGCGTCAAGATCAATGGTTATATTGCTGTCAATTTTTATGATGTCCTTTTTGCCCATTTTCTTGCTCTGCACATTTTTAATAATGGCCACCGGACACTCGAGCTTATCAAGGCCCAAAAGATAATAGAGACGCATGGCGTTGCCGGCCCCAATGTGATCAATGACATAGCCTTCGGTAATGGAATCAATATTCATTATTCTTTGCCTCCTTCATCGAGATGAATGCCGAGAAGCTCCATAATCAGCGCCATTCTGATATATTTTCCGCAGAGAACCTGATCAAAATAGTGGGCTCTCGGATCGCTGTCAACATCCGTTGAAATCTCGTTCACACGCGGCAGCGGATGAAGAATACAGAGATCTTCCTTGGCATTTTTGAGCTTGTCCGCCGTGAGAATATAACTGTCGCGCAGGCGGATATATTCCTCCTCGCTGAAGAAACGCTCTTTCTGAACACGGGTCATATACAGTACATCCAGTTCGGGTAATGCGCTTTCGAGATCCGTCGTCTGCACATACTCGATGGCATTTTTCTTCATCACATCTTTTTTGATGTAACTTGGCAGTTTCAATTCATCAGGTGAAATCAGATATATCTTGATTCCCTTTTGTCTTGCCAGGGCCGTAATCAGAGAATGAACCGTTCTGCCGAATTTCAGGTCACCGCAAAAACCGATGGTAAAATTATCCAGACTGCCCTTGTTGCGCCTGATGGTCAGCAGATCGGCCAGCGTCTGCGTCGGATGATTATGACCGCCGTCGCCGGCGTTAATAACCGGCACCGTCGAATGCATGGAGGCGACCAGCGGCGCACCCTCTTTGGGGTGACGCATGGCGATGATATCGGCATAACAGCTCACAACTCTCGTCGTGTCTGCCACGCTCTCGCCCTTGGAGGCAGAGGAGGACTGCGCCTCGGAAAAACCGAGTACATTGCCGCCGAGCTCATACATAGCGGCCTCAAAGCTCAGTCTAGTACGGGTGGAAGGCTCAAAAAAGAGCGTCGCTAACTTTTTTCCGCGGCAAACCTCGGAATATTTTTTGGGGTTCAGGATAATATCGTCTGCAACATTGAGGAGCCTGTCGATCTCCTCGGTAGACAGATCCAGTATGTTAATCAGACTTCTCATGCCTTTCCTCCGATCCAGCTTTCATCGGAGGGGTTGTCCCTGAACTTCAGAAGCCTTGCAATATCTTCCTTTTCAATATAGCCCTCTTCGGCGGCAACTTCTGCCACTGCGTCGAGGTTGGACAGGGAGTGATTAACCACTTCAGCCTGTGCCATTCTATCGATTCCTTTTTTCATGCCGTAGGTGAAAATGCTGGCGATACCGAGGACTTCGGCGCCTGCCTGACGCAGAACATCCACGACCTCGAGTACACTGCCGGCTGTGGAAATGAGATCCTCCACAACGACAACTTTCTGACCTTTCTCGAGCTTACCCTCGATCTGATTGCCTCTTCCGTGATCCTTGTGGCCTGATCTGACATAGCCCATGGGCAGTCCGAGAATGTGCGCGACAATGGCGGCATGGGCGATGCCGGCGGTCGAGGTACCCATAATCACTTCACATTCGGGATAATACTGGAGTATGGTTTTGGCAAGGCCGGTTTCCACATCATTTCTGACCTGTGGAGCCGTCAGCGTCAGTCGGTTGTCGCAGTAAATTGGGCTTTTAATTCCACTGGCCCAAGTAAAAGGCTCCTGGGGGCGAAGAAAAACCGCGCCGATGGAAAGCAAATCCTTAGCAATTATCTTTTTCATTTTTCTATTCCGTCCTTTCGGCAAAAATTATTGTTTCATCAGCCGACAAACTCGGCAAGACAGCGCTCGTAGGCGGCAACGGGATCTGCCGCCGCCGTGATGGGTCTGCCCACAACGATATAATCCGAACCGATTTCCTTGGCTTTGGCAGGGGTTGTCACTCTCACCTGATCGCCGACATCACCGTCGGCAAAACGGACGCCGGGGGTTACCGTCAGAAAGCTCTTGCCGCACTTTTCATGCACAAGTCCGGCTTCCAAAGGAGAGCAGACAACGCCGTCCAGACCGCTGTCAGCGGCAGTTTTGGCATAAGAGAGCACCACATCGCCGACCTCACCGTCAATGAGAATTTCGTCGTTCATTCTCTGCTTGTCCGTGGAGGTGAGCTGTGTGACGGCAATGAGCAAAGGTCTGGTGCTGTCAGGTCTTGTCAGTCCCTCCAGGGCGGCTTTCATCATAGCGGAAGTTCCCGCCGCATGAAGATTGCAGAGATCCACATCCAGTTTTGAGAGAACGGCCATGGCTTTTTTTACGGTGTTGGGGATATCGTGGAGCTTCAGATCCAAAAAGATCTTATGTCCTCTTTTCTTGATTTCTCTGACAATTTCAGGACCCTCGGCATAAAAAAGCTCCATACCGATTTTGACAAAAGGTTTCTTTCCGGTGAATTTGTCAAGGAAACCAAGGACCTCCTCTTTGCTGCTGAAATCACAGGCAATAATTACATCTTTACCCATCAGTGAGCACCTCCGATTATATCTTTTAAATTATTGATTCCGTATTTTTGCATGGTCTCCGGCAAAGCCTCGATCATATCTCTGCAGGCACAGGGATTGATCAGATTGGCGGCACCCACCTGAACGGCCGAGGCACCGGCGAGCATCATTTCGATAACATCCTCCGCTTTGGAAATGCCGCCCATGCCGACAATGGGGATTTTAACCCTTTCGTAGACCTGATAGACCATCCTCAGGGCCACCGGGAAGATCGCCGGCCCGGAAAAACCGCCCATCTTATTGGCAATAACCGGCTTTTTCGTTTTCAGGTCGATCCTCATTCCCAGCAGGGTATTGATCAGGCTGATGGCGTCGGCGCCGGCGCTTTCACAGGCGGCGGCAATCTCCGTGATGTCGGTGACATTGGGCGTCAGTTTGGCCATGACGGGCTTTTTTGTCACGGATTTCACCGCTTCGATAACCTTGGCGGCATTGGCGGCATCGGTGCCGAAATTAACACCGCCGGCGTGAAGATTAGGACAGCTGATATTAATTTCCAGTATGCCCACCTGCTCCTGCTCGTCAAGAAGCCGACTGCATTCTTTGAATTCGTCAACCGTGAAGCCGCCGATATTGGCGATGACTTTCTTGGAATAGACTTTTGCGAGCTTCGGAAGCTCCTCGGCAATCACATCGTGAACACCGGGATTTTGCAGTCCCACAGAATTGATAAGACCTTGGGTGCACTCGGCGATTCTCGGTGTTGGATTGCCGAAGCGTTTTTCCAGTGTCGTTCCTTTAAAAGAAATAGAACCGAGACAGTTGATGTCATAGAGCTCGGCGTATTCATAGCCGAAGCCGAAGGTACCCGAGGCAGGAATGACAGGGTTATCCAGTTGGAGACCGAGGAGGTCAATTTTTGTGTTTACCATATAATTTCC
>JAQXMV010000211.1 GCA_029013165.1 Oscillospiraceae bacterium
CTGCGATGATGCCCTGATCCACATAGATTTTGCCGTCTTTGACCTTGTCGCTGAGACGGAAATCCACTCTGTCGCCGAACTGTGCTTTGGCGCTCTTTTCGACTTCGCGGAGAATCTCCGGATTCTCCTGGAGCTGATGAATGGTGTAGGCGTTGGAGGGGTGGAAGGGCAGAGCGATCATGCTTTCGATTTTGCTCAGGTCGATTTTGATCGCCATGTCATAGGCGGCGACTCTTTCGGGCTTGAGCTCCTTGTAGTCCTCGGGTCTGCCGTGAACGGTATAGAAATCCTTGACCTTGTCGTCGGTCTCCCAGATAGAGGAAAGGCAGGCGGTTTCTGTGGTCATGACATCAATGCCGATTCGGAAATCCATGCTCAGGTTCTTGACGCCGGGGCCCACAAATTCCAGCACCTTGTTGGTGACGAGACCGTCGCCGAAAACAGCGCCGCACAGGGCGATGGCCACATCGTGAGGACCTACGCCTCTTTTCGGGGCATTTTCCAGATAGACGAGAACCACCTGCGGCGGCGTGATGTCCCAGGTGTTGGAAAGGAGCTGCTTGACCAGCTCGGGGCCGCCTTCGCCCACGCCCATGGTGCCCAGGGCGCCGTATCTCGTGTGGCTGTCGGAGCCGAGAATCATGTTGCCGCACTTGCTCATCATTTCACGGGCATACTGATGAATGACTGCCTGATTGGCCGGCACATAAATGCCGCCGTATTTTTTGGCGGCGGAAAGGCCGAACACATGGTCGTCCTCATTAATGGTGCCGCCGACGGCGCAGAGACTGTTGTGGCAGTTGGTCATGGCGTAGGGTATGGGGAATTTCTCCAGTCCGCTGTAGCGTGCCGTCTGGATAATGCCCACATAGGTGATGTCGTGGGAAATAAGGGAATCAAACTTTATCCTCATTTTGTCCGCGCCGGGCTTTTGGTTGTGGCTGTTGAGAATCGAATAGCAGATGGTGCCGTTTCTGTCCTCACGGGGAGCCAGTCCCAGGGAACGGAGCTTGGCTTCCTGTTCGGCGGCTGTACCGCTGATGAGCTCTCTGCCGTTGACAAGATGTACTCTTTCGTTGATGATTTCCATAATATTTGCCGTCCTTTCTTAATACATTCTTCTGTAAACGGAATTGATTTCTTTGAAATAGGCCGCGTCGATCAGGTCAAGACCCTGCCGCGTGATGCGGAAGGTCCAGTTGTCCTCGTCGGTGCCGGGAATATTCATTCTTGCGTCCTTGCCGAAGCCGCACATATCCTGAATGGGGACGATAGCCGTGTCGGCACTGCTGCGCCAGAGGGCTTCGATCACGGCCCGGCAGGAGCCGCTGTGGGCGCCGCCCTCTCCCCAGTTGGTGCCGCCGTAGCAGCAGTAGCGCAGGGCAAAGGCTCTCTCCTGCTCCGAGGCGTCCCAGAGCCAGCCGAGAATGGTGTTGTTGTCATGGGTGCCAATGTAGGCCACGGCGTTTTTGCTGTAATTGTGGGGCAGATGGGTGCTGTCGCCGCCCGGATCAAAGCCGAACTGAATCACTCTCATGCCCGGGAAGCCCGAGTCTTCCAGAAGCTGTACCACATCCTCGCCGAAGGTACCTAAATCTTCTGCGATGATGTCGGCTTCCGGCAGGGCTTTTCTCACTTTCTCGAAAAGATCCATTCCGGGGCCTTTCAACCACTCGCCGTTTTTGGCGGTTTCACTGTCGGCGGGAACGGCCCAGTAAGAGGCAAAGGCACGGAAGTGGTCGATTCTGACCCGGTCATAGAGCTTTAAAGAGGCACTGAGACGGGCGATCCACCAGCCGAAGCCGTCTTCTTTCATCTTCTTCCAGTTATAAAGGGGATTGCCCCAGAGCTGTCCGTCCTCGGAGAAATAATCCGGCGGAACGCCTGCCACACGGGTCAGGGCAAGGGTCTCCTCGTCGATTTCAAAAAGCTCCCGTGAGCGCCAGACATCGGCACTGTCGCGGCTGACATAAATGGGCATATCGCCGATGATACAGACGCCCTTGCCGCCGGCATATTCTTTCAGACTGCGCCACTGGGTAAAAAATATATATTGGGTAAAGATATAAAATTCGGTCTGCCGACGAAACTCCTCTTTCACCTGAATGGCTTTTTCGTATCTCGCGTGGTTTTCGTCCCACTCCCACCAGGGCTTTTTTTCGTAATGTTCCCTCAGAGCCATGTAGTAGGCATAGTCCTCGACCCAAGGGTTCTGCCGGGCAAAAATGGCCATCAGCTCCCGCGTGTCTTCGTCCATGCTGTCGAAAGCGGCGCGAAGCAGAGCCAGACGGCTTTCCTCGGCAAAGGCGAAATCACTTCTGTAGGGAGAACCGTTGTATTCCCACGGCGAAATATCCTCTTCCGTGATATATTCCTGCAGGCAAAGCTCCTCGGGATCAATAAAAGCAATGTTGCCGGCAAAAGCGCTGCAGGAGCAGTAGGGGGAACCTTTATCGTCCGTAGGATTCAGCGGCAGCACCTGCCACGAACGAAAACCCATTGCCGCCAGGCGGTCAATAAAATCTCTCGCCTCAGCGCCCATGGTTCCGATGCCGTATTTCCCCGGCAGGGAACTGATGTGCATCAGAACGCCGGAATTTCTTTTGGATTTCATGTATTTTACACTCCGAATAACAAAATATCAACTATACATTATACAGACTATTGGGCCGCCTTGCAAGCACTTGAGCAGAAAAAGTTTCTGGCAAAAATAAGGGCGCCGATCTTGCATTGATCGGGCGCCAGAAGTATAATGATAGAGAACAAGCAAAGGAGGCAGAATAATATGAAAGACTTTTTGGTCAGGCTCGATCCGGCAAGGACGAACAGCATCATCGACAACGCCGTTGTCGAGGGCAGCTTCACCGGGGAACAGATCGGTTCCCACAGTTTCCCCTGCGGTTCGGGAATGGGTGTGGTCAGCGTTTATGAAAAGCACTATTACCGGGCAGGCAACCGCCTGACGCTGACAAGCATTGTCTATCCCGACGGAGGACTGTCTCATGTTCATCTCATCAGCGGTGGCGGCGGAGAGGGCTTTTTCCGCTTCGACTGGGGAGCCAGCGACAGCTTTGAGACCACGGTGGAGGAAGCCTTGAGACCGTATATGGTATATTGAGAAATAGAAGAGAGTCGGAGGGACGCCGCAGTGATTGGTGCGGTGTCCCTCCGAAATGTTTGTTAAAGGGTCTTGTTAAAGACAAAGCCGTTTTGTTTTACTCCTGATTTTCTGTTGCTTTTGTA
>JAQXMV010000212.1 GCA_029013165.1 Oscillospiraceae bacterium
GGATGTGGATAAGCCCCGGAATCTGGCCAAATCCGTCACCGTGGAGTAAAAAGTTCTGGCGAAAAGCCCTGCGGGCTTTTCTGCCCGCGGCGCACTGCCGTGCACCGCCCCGGGGCCGCCCCCTCCCCAAGCACTCTCTTCCCACCGGGCACCAACCTGACCGTTACGAAGCAGGCAGATCGCCCCTTGAAAAGTCTGCTTTAACCGTTTGCACCTTGGCGCCTGTCGCGAAATTGCCGTCTTTGGTTTTACGAATACCGAACCCCTGCTCAGAGGAGCAGGGGTTTGATCTAATAGACTCGGTTTTATAGCAATCAGTATGTAATCGTGTAATCCTTAATAAAGGTCATACCGACTGTTGCGTCAAGGGTAAGAACAACCTTGGCGGTAACATCGAGAACGATGGGCTGCGTATAGGTTGCGCTGACCATATGGCCGGTTGCCTTGTCAACCTTGCACTCGATGGTGTTGTTATAGTAGTTACAGCTGAACTTGGTAACCATGGGAGCGTTATCTGTAACATCGCTGGGCTTAATGATATCAAAAGCAGCGTTTACACCGGTACCCTCTGCCGGATCCACACAATCGTTGAGAACGAGCTTGATGGAATAATTGGAGCCTTCGTCGGTGCAGGTAGCTTCCTTGACATCGGCGTCGGTGAGCTTACTGGAATAGGTCTGACCGGAAACGGGGAAGCCTGCCACGATCTCATCCTTTGTTGCCATAGTAACAGGAGTATCATTTCTCTTGAGGAATTTGCCGATAAGGCCCTCACCGATGGACTGAAGAGCTGAGGGAAGAACGAGTTTTTCGGGGTTGTGCTGGTTATCCTCATAGTTTCTTACAACCTGAGTAGCTTCGGTCTTAACCTTATTGGCAGCGTCGTTGAAATAAGCAACGATCTCAGCCTTGCTCTGAGGAGCACCCGTCGAGGGAGCGTCCGATGCAGGAGCAGCGGTAGTGGTGTCAGCGGCAGGAGCTGCCGTAGTGTCTGCAGTTTCGTTGCCGGCGGGAGCTTCGCTTGTGGGTGCAGTGGTCGGAGCCGTCGTCGGAGCAGTTGTCTGCGGTGCGGCAGTGGTGGTAATGACGACAGGATCTTCCGTTTCAACGGCGGTGTTCTTTTTGACATTTGTCAGTGAACCGAGGAAATTTCCTGAAGCAAAGAGAAAAACAACAACCAGAGCGATACAAACGCCCTTCATGATGTCATCTTTGAAAAAGCCCTCACAAGATGAATTTGACTTGTTCTCCATAGTTGGTCTTCCTTTCATTTATAAGCGTTTCATCAAAAACGCATAATTTTTCACTATTATATTACATTTTTCTTCACGGTGCAATACGGAAAATGTTAATAATTAGGAAACTTTACATTTTTTTTAATATTTTGTGACTCAGAAGTCCGTGTGCGAGAACTGTTATCCTTTGAAATTGCCATTCACGGAAAAAGCCACCGATTTCGCAGAGAGTAATTCCGAGAGGGTAAGAGCAAAAGCATCTGCCGAGAGAGGAATCAACGCGACAGGCATCGCGGGCTACCTCCCTCGCCCCGGCGGTTAAGCTGCCGGGCTTGCCACCTCCCCATTTCCACTCAAAAAAAGACAAAGCACCAACGAACCCAACCAACCGGATATCTTCCCTCTCCACCTCTCAAAAAATCGCCAACAAGACGAGGGGTGCGAAGCGGTGGGCCCCCTCGTCTCCGAAAGAACAAAGGTGCCAAAAAGGCGACCACATAAAACACCCGACTGTCGGCAGATCTGACAGAGCGACTGTATTTTTGCCGATGAAAGATAGTGTAATAATCAGCACAACGAACCTAAAAGAAACCAACAATATTTATTCTACTAACTGCACCCGGCGAAAATACCCCGGAGCGATTGACAGGCGCAAGAGCGCGCTTTGATTACTTTGTCGCGCAAGACAAAGTAATAGCCCCCCGCGGCTAGAGCGGTGCGGCGTGGAAGAATGGTATAACATATATTATAAAAAACAACGAAACCAACTAACCGGATATCTTCCCTCTCAACCTCTCAAAAAATCGCCAACAAGACGAGGGGTGCGAAGCGGTGGGCCCCCTCGTCACCGAAAGAACAAAGGTGCCAAAAAGGCACAACATAAAACACCCGACTGTCGGTAAACCGCGCAGAGCGACTGTATTTTCGCCGATGAAAGTTAGCGTAACAATCAGCAGAACACGCCTAAATGGAACAAACAAAAATCACTCCAACGACCTCACTCGGCGAAAATACCCCGGAGCAATCGACAGGCGCAAGAGCGCGCTTTGCATACTTTGTCGCGCAAGACAAAGTAATAGCCCCCGCGGCTCGAGCGGTGGTGTGTGGAAGAAAAATATAACAAAAATTATAAAAAACAACCTACCATTAAATTGCCTTATGCACCACCTTGGTAGGCACACGGCTTGGTGTGTCCTTCTGAACCAACCTTATTGTGTCCGCTTACGGCAACCTCACAAACAATGATTCAATTAGGTGCTAACCTCACCCATGGTTTATGTTTTCGCAAAAACAACTACCGCTCTGCCAACAGAAAAGCGCGCAAAAAAACGGCGCTGTCTGCGCAGCGCCACCGTGACGGAAAACTCTGTCTTTTATAGAAAAGTAACTGCCCTTTTCATCGGGAAACCCCCGGCGAGGGTTTCCCACGGTTCCGAAGAAATTCTCCCCGAATTTCTTCGGAACCTCCCTTCCTGCGCTTATTGAAGTATAATTTTTTTCCCGTCAGCGCAGTTTTCATTTTTCAGTAAAGGGCATTTCGCTGTCTGCGGACAGCGACAGGGGCTCTGCCCCTTGACCCCGCAAGCCTTTGAAAAGGCTTGTGCGAAACTTTTATTGATTTTTTGCTAAAAAAATCAGGGACTGCTTTTTCACAGTCCCTTTCATTTTAATAGTGCTGTGCGCCGCACTCACAAGTCTGATTTAAATTGAACAGCTTCCAGAAAGCTCTGACAATCTTATAAATGAAGCCGGCAAAACCATCCTTATGACAAATGCAGTCACAGGTTTTCGTCTCATCCAGAACCTTATTACAGCTATCGCAATAGCCGTCATCATTCTCGTCCTTATGATCATTCGTCGCCGGAATGGTCTCACGTTTGACAAGAACTTCTCCGCAGGTAAAGCAATGGCTTCCCTGTGTCAAACCGGTCTTAGAGCATGTCGGTGCAACGGCACCGTCAATCACCGGCGTATGACCGTATGCCGGCAAAAGCTCCGTATAACTAAAGTCGCAGAACTCACATTTGTAAAGAACGATACCGCCCTGTGTGCAGGACGCCGGATATCTGTCGTCCTCATAAGCGCGATGGCCTGTTGCCGCCAACTCTTCCTCAAGGGTGTAGTCGCAGTTTTGACATTTACTGTTTCTGTAACCCTTTTCACTGCAGGTTGCAGGCTGCTCGTCAATCACTTCCAGATCATGACCCGTTGCCGGCAGAATCGTCTTATAGGAGTTTCCGCATACCGAGCAGCGGTATTTCTCAAAGCCGTCTGCGATACAGGTAGGCGCCTTGCTTTCTGTTATGCTGTAGCTGTGACCCAAAGCCGGAATTACCTCTTCGTAGCTGTAACCGCACCGACACTCATATTTGTCGATTCCGTTCTCGGTACAGGTCGGCTCCTTCGTGCGTGTGCAGGTCACATTTTCATGATTATAAATTTCAGGTGTCAGTTTCAGCGTAAGAGCAGGGCGAATACCCAGATAGGTGTAGTTGACATAAGCGCCGTAGCTGTTAATATAACCGCCGCACTGAACGGCACTGACGCAGTTGGAGGCGTTTCCGGCGGAGCGAAGCCACCACCAGGAGCTTCCCTCATAGGTGTTTTCTTCGTCGATTTTTACATCGAAGACTCTTAAGCCCTGACATTTGGCGTAATCCGTGCCTTCGGCACCTCTCGCGCCGTAATAGGAATCACCGTCGGCAAAGAAACCGTTCCTTGTGTTGGTCATTTCCTGATAAGACAGCAGGAATATTTTATCCTCGGTCTCCATACAACCGTAGTCACTGTTCGAGGCGCTGAAAGCGTCATTATTGACAGTTGTGACAGCAATCGCTTCTTTTTCTTCCTCACTGAAAGCCGTATTATAGAAATCACTGTTCAGCCAATCTCTGACAGAGCTTGCGCTATAGTCATTGGCATAGTCCTCGTAATTTTCATCGCCCCAGTAACCGGTTTTGCCGTAAATATCATTGCCGTGCTCATAAACCGTATTGCAATAAGGCTGACTGTCGATCAGGCTTTCACAATAAACCGTGCGCTCACCGTCTTTCTCGTTCAGCACAAGCCATTTCAGGGGCTCGTATTGGAACCAGTAAACATTGCCTTCCTTATAACCGTTATCGTCCTGATAACTGCCGGCAGAATTGTAGTCCGTATAAAAGGGCCGGTTATCACTGATTTTTACAGCTCTGTATTTTACGCCGTCAAGAACTGTGTCTGCATACGCCATCCAGTCTCCGGCCACGGGACGGGAGACCGTCTCCTTTTTACCGGAAGCGTCCGTAATCTCCACATCTTCGCCGCGGCAATAACCGTAGCTATTCCATTGGACTTCCAGAGCATTTAGCTCGTCAACCAGATTTTTGTCTGTAACCTCGCTTTGAGGATAGCTGCCGAAGTAGACAATCCGTCTGTCCGTGTTGTCTTTATTTGTATCGCAGTTTGTCGCAAATGCCGGCACGCAAAGACAACCGAGCGTCATTACGGCCGCAAGAAAAACGGCAAGCAGTTTTTTTATAGAATTTCTTTTCATGACATTGTGCTCTCCTTATATTTATTCACTTTAATTTTACTATATCTGCCAAAAAAATACAATAGATAAATCAATTTTTTTGCAGGACTTTCCTGCGGCAAAAAACGGGATAAATGAATACCAGAAAGCACTGCCGGCTTCGCAGAGGGGAGGTTTGCGGTGATGAGGGAAAGTGAGTGCCTGACGGGAGGGGTGGCCCCGGGCGGCGCACTGCCGTGCGCCGCAGCCGTAAAGCGCCCGAAAGGGCGCTTTACGGTCACTGAG
>JAQXMV010000213.1 GCA_029013165.1 Oscillospiraceae bacterium
AGCCCTGCATTCCCTCAGACATCGCCAACGATGTGGAAACGGCTCTTTCCGTGGCGGAGAAGATCGGTTATCCCGTTATTGTCCGTCCGGCGTTCACCCTCGGCGGAGCCGGCGGCGGTGTCGCCTATGACGAGCAGGAACTGCGGCTTTATGCCAAAACCGGTCTTGACGCTTCACCGATCACGCAGATTTTGGTTGAAAAATACATTAAGGGCTGGAAAGAAATTGAATTTGAAACCATGAGAGACAGCGCCGGCAACGCCATTGCCGTCTGCTCCATGGAAAATGTTGACCCGGTCGGCGTTCACACCGGTGACAGTATCGTGGTGGCACCTGCCCTGACCCTTTCGACGAAGGAATATGCTATGCTGCGCCAGGCGGCACTGGATATTGTCGGCGCGCTGAAGATCGTCGGCGGCTGCAACTGTCAGTTTGCCCTTGATCCCGTGTCCTTTGAATATGCCGTCATTGAGGTCAATCCCAGAGTTTCCCGTTCCTCTGCTCTTGCCAGTAAGGCGACGGGATATCCCATCGCGAAGATGACCACGAAGCTGGCTCTCGGCTATCATCTGGACGAGGTGATGAATGACATCACCGGCGAAACCAGCGCCTGCTTTGAGCCGACGGTTGACTATGTGGTTGTCAAGTTCCCCAAGTGGCCCTTTGACAAGTTCATGGGCTCCAGCAGAAAGCTGGGCACCCAGATGAAAGCCACCGGCGAGGTGATGTCCATCGGTCAGAGCTTCGAGGAGGCGATTATGAAAGCCGTCCGCGGTGCGGAGATCTCTCTCGACACCCTCAACGCCCCTCCCATCAGCGACAAATCCCTGGAGGAGAGGCTCAAGGACACCGATGACAGAAGACTTTTCACCATATTTGAGGCCATCAAGGCCGGCATGAGCGTGGAAGAAATCAACCGGATCACCATGGTGGATAAGTGGTTTATTGCTAAGCTCAAGAATCTCGCAGATTTTGAAAAGGAGATCGCCGGTCAGCATATCACCCGTGAGCAGTATCTCAGAGGTAAAAAGCTGGGCTATATGGATAAGACCCTGAAAAAGCTCTGCCATTTCGACGAGAGCTATCATCTTCCCGCCAGCTATAAAATGGTCGATACCTGCGCCGCGGAATACAGCGCCAATACCCCTTATTTCTATTCTTCCTTTGACAAGGCCTGTGAGGCCAGAAGATATTCCCGTTCCGGCAAAGATGTCATCATGGTTCTCGGCTCCGGCCCCATCCGCATCGGTCAGGGCATCGAGTTTGACTATTCCAGCGTGCACTGCGTCTGGACGCTCAAAGAGCTGGGCTATGATGTTGTCATTGTCAATAACAATCCCGAAACGGTTTCTACGGACTATGACACCGCCGACAGACTGTACTTCGAGCCTCTGTGCGACGAAGATGTCATGAACATCATCGAGGTGGAAAAGCCCGTGGGTGTGGTTGTGGCTTTCGGTGGACAGACCGCCATCAAGCTGACCAAGTTCCTCGATGATAACGGCATCAGGATTCTCGGTACCTCCCAGCAGGGAATTGACACGGCGGAGGACAGAGAAAAATTCGATGCTCTGCTTGAAAAATACGGATTCAGACGCCCCAAGGGCTGCGGCGTTATGACCCTCGAGGAAGCTCTCGAGGCGGCCAACAAGCTGACTTATCCCGTGCTGCTCAGACCCTCTTATGTCATCGGCGGACAGAACATGATGATCGTCCACAATGACGCTGAGGTAGAAAGATACATGAAAAAAATCCTGGCCTCAGGCATCGAGAATCCGGTGCTCGTCGATAAATATATGAGTGGAACGGAGATCGAGGTCGATGTCATTTCCGACGGCAAGGATGTCCTGATACCGGGCATTATGCAGCATATCGAAAGAGCCGGCGTTCATTCCGGCGACTCCATCGCCGTTTATCCGCCTTTCTCCCTGACAGACAGCATGACGCAGACTGTTGTCGATTGTTCGGAAAAGCTGGCGCTGGCGCTGGGCACCAAGGGCCTGGTCAATATTCAGTATCTGATCTATGAAAATCAGCTCTATATCATCGAGGTAAACCCCAGAGCCTCGAGAACCATTCCCTATATCAGCAAGGTTACCAATGTACCCATGGTCGACCTGGCAACAAAAGTCATGGTGGGTATGCCGCTGAAAGATCTCGGCTACGGCACGGGCCTTTATGAAGCACCGCCTTATTATGCGGTCAAGGCTCCGGTATTCTCTTTTGAGAAGCTCAATGATGTCAACAGCTATCTCGGACCGGAAATGAAATCCACCGGTGAAGTGCTCGGCATCGGCAAAACCCTCAACGAAGCCCTTTTCAAGGGCCTGACCTCATCAGGCATTAAGATTAATTCTAAAAACAATGCCAAGGAGCTGGGCGTTCTGCTGAGTGTGGACGAGCATGATCTCGATGAGATCGTCTCCATTGCCAAAAAGCTGCAGGATCTGGGCGTGCATATTTATGCCGCCAAGGACACGGCCAGAGCCATCGTCAATCTCGGCATCAATGTGACTTATGTCAAGGGTATCCGCGAGAGTGACTATTGCTTCAAGCTCCTGGAAAGCGGCAAGATCAATTTCATCGTGTATACCGGCGCCCTTTTCGATTCCTCGGTGGATCACTATATCGCCCTGCACAGAAAAGCACTGCAGCTGGGTATTGCCTGCTTCACTTCTCTTGACACGGCCAATGCCATGCTGGACATCATGGCCAGCAACTACAGTCAGCAGAACACGGAGCTGATTGACATCAACTCCATGCGTACCCAGCGCAATAAGTTCCGCTTTGCCAAGATGCACGGCACAGGCAACGACTATATTTTCATTGACAACCGTGACGGAAGCATTACCTGCCCGGAGTCTCTGTGTATTAACTTCTGCGGCAGACATTCCGGTATCGGCGGCTACGGAATTGTGTTGATCGAGAATTCCGACGAGGCCGACGCCAAAATGCGTATTTTCAACCGCGACGGCAGTGAGGGAAAGATGGCCGGAAACGCCATTCGCTGTGTAGGAAAGTATCTCTATGATAAGGGTATCGTTCCCAAAGAGGAGATGACCGTGGAAACCGGGGCAGGTATCAAAAACCTGAAGGTCTATGTTTCCAATAAAAGAGTTACTTCTGTTCGCGTTGACATGGGCAAGCCCACCTTTGAGGCCAAGTCTCTGCCCTGCACCCTCGATGAAGAGGAAATCATCGACTATCCCATCACCATCGGGGCTTCCAGCTACAATATCACCTGCCTCGGTGTGGGTAATCCCCACTGCGTAGTGTTCCTGAGAGATATTGATTCTCTGGATCTGGAGCAGATCGGTCCCGGTTTTGAATATGCAGACATTTTCCCCGAGAGGATCAACACCGAGTTTGTGCGCATTGTCAACCGTCATACGATTAAGATGAGAGCCTATGAGCGCGGCAACGGTGAGACCTTTGCCTGCGGCACCGGCGCCTGCGCCGCTGTGGTGGCCGCTGTGGAAAACGGCTTCTGCGACAAAAATGAGGAGATCACCGTCAAGCTCAAGGGCGGAGATCTTGCCGTGACCTACAGTGATGAGGGCATCTTCCTGACCGGAAACGCCGTCATGGTCTATGAGGGCGAAGCGGAGTATTAATTCAGAATTTTGCCAATATAAAACATCCCGAACCTGCAAAAGCGGAGTTCGGGATGTGCTTATTTATGCTTACTATGTTGATTGTTTCTGTTCCTCACTGAGCTCTGACAGGATCGGAGGAAAGGGGAAGTGAGGCGGCGGACGAGCAGTCGGTAAAGCCGGGGAAGTCTCCCCAGGCGGCGATCAGATTCGTGTCAAAGTCATCGAAAGAAAGGGCTTCATTGGCACCGATGTTCCACATTTTTGTGCAGTTGGCCCACATACGCTGACGGACATTGTGGCTTCCGCTTTCATCGGCGCCGTACCAGATCTGTTCTTCGGTTTTGTAGCCGGGATAATCGCACCAGATCAGATAATATCCGCCGGCAAAATCAGGGACGGTGACCGGATCGTCGCTCTGGTTATACATTCTTGATGGATTCCACTCGTCATAAATTTCCCGGGCACCGCGATAATACATATAGGGCGCATCGGGATCGGTGTAATCGGAATTCGGCACTTCCGTATAAGTGCCGTTAGCTTTCTGCTTGACATTGCACCGAAGAACATAATAGTTATACTGCGAAATGGCATTATATACTTTGTGGCCTTTTTCCGTAAAGACCGTGGCGGGAATGCCGTTGTAGCCTGACCAGTATACAATTTCGATGTCCGGATCGGGCGTGACGGTCGGCGTGCCCCAGTCGCTGCGCTGACAGTATAGAGTGTCATTGAAAGCTCTGGGTGTATATCCGCAGCTTTTTACTACTGCGGCGGCTGAATTGATATACTGTAGAAAGGTGTCATATTGTGTGCTGCCAAAGCCGTTGCTGACGGCGTATTCTGCCCAGCCCGTGCCGTATTTCACAAAATTGACCTCGTCGGTGCCGATGTTGAATTTCGTGGAGCCGGCATATCGGGAGAAAAATGCGGCATAATCGCGAATGACGGAAAACATGAAGGCTCTTGCCACGGGATTTGCTGCGTCGAGGCCGTCAGCGGCAGGATTTTTGCCGGGCAGTTCGTCGCTGAAATTGATTTTGCTGAAGTTTGCTCTCGGCGCATCGGGAAAGGCTTCCTTGTAGGAAAGGAGTTTGCCCTCTGTTGTCACGCCGTTCATGGAATAAACCTGTGCGTTATAGGTGAAAGTATAATCCGGGTGCTCTGCTATATAGTTGCAGTAACGGGTGTTCATAAATTCACTGTGTGCCGGTGTGTCAATGGAGGGGATAATCTCAATGTGATATTCCTTGGCGGTTTTGCATATTTCGATCAGATCAGAGGCAGTGAGATATTTGGATCTGTTTTCGGCTTTTTCCGCAAAGGGAGAGTTTTCACCGTATGCATAGAGCCAGTATGCCGGCTCGCCTCCGCACAGCCAGGAATAATCGTTCCCCTCAGGACTTGTGAAATAGCGGCTGTCCCAGATATCGGCGCGAAAGCCGCTGTCCTCGGTGATGTGCAGTTCCAGGGTGTTATAGCCTATCCAGCTCATTTCTTTGATCAGATTGCATATCCACTGGGGTGTGAAATACTTTCTTGCGCAGTCCAGCATAACCGTGCGCTCGGCGGTGTCCGGTACATTTACGGCGGTAAAGCCGCTGATGCTGTTGCTTTTTGCTGCGCGGAAATATTTCTGCAAGGTGTTGAGACCGTATAGCAGTCCATCTTCATCGGCGGCTTTGACTGCGGCGGTTTTGTCGATATTCAGCTCGAAGCCTTCGCCTCCGAGCTCTGCGGCAGAACCGCTGAGATCAAGCACGATATCACCGTCACGGATCTGATCTGTCGAGCCGTAGACAATGGGCAGTGCTTCGCCTGTCGGGATATTGTCGGAGGTAAACTGCCTTTGCGCAAGCTGGAGGGTACACAGCAGTTCACCTGTGGGCGCCTCTTCGGACAGCAGAAAAATACGGCTTTCTCCGGTCAGGGTAAAGGTTTCATCGTTCCGGCTGTAGCTGTCCCAGAGGGATGACATGGCCGTGCAGGGGTCAACCGTTTCAGGCTTTTTCGCAGAAATGATTCCCAAAGCTGTTAAGATTGAAAGAAAAAATGCAATGATTTTGGCAAAAAATGCTTTCATAGACCATAACTCTCCTTATTTTGATGATAAAAACGGCAACAAATTATATGCTCCTGTTTATTATTATATCACACAGAACTTTAAAGTCAATGCAGCGGACAAATATAAGGAATTTTTTGTCCGGCTTGCTTTTTCAGGTTTATTCATATATAATGATAAATCATCTGGATGTTATTGAGAATCACAGGCGCTATGCCCGGATTTGAGTAAGATGGAACAGGAGGTCAAGATCATGAAACGAGCGTTGATTGCCATGAGTGGCGGCGTGGATTCTTCCCTGGCTGCGAAGCTGATGGTTGACAGGGGATATGAGTGCGTAGGTTGCACCATGAAGTTATATAATAATGAAGACGCAGGCATTGAGCGCTCCCGTACCTGCTGTTCCCTCGATGATGTGCAGGACGCAAGAAGCGTTGCCTATAAGCTGGGAATGCCCTTTTATGTTTTTAATTTCACCGATGCTTTCCGCGATGTGGTCATCAGAAAATTCATCGAAAGCTATGAAAAGGGAATCACACCCAACCCGTGCATTGACTGCAACCGGTATATGAAATTTGATAAGCTCTATGAGCGCGCGGAAATACTGAACTGCGACTGCATTGTGACAGGCCATTACGCGCAGATCGAAGAGAAAGACGGAAAATATCTGCTGAAAAAGGCGAAAGATCTGACGAAGGATCAAAGCTATGTTTTGTATTCCATGACGCAGCAGCAGTTGGCACACACGGTTTTTCCGCTGGGAGCCATGGAAAAGTCTCAGGTGCGCCTTGCCGCCAAAGAAAACGGATTCATTAATGCAGACAAGCCGGACAGTCAGGATATCTGCTTTGTGCCTGACGGAGACTATGCCCGTGTGATTGAACTGCAGACAGGCAAAAAATCTCAGCCGGGTAATTTTGTCGACACAGACGGCAATATCCTTGGCCGGCATAAGGGCATCATTCATTATACCATCGGTCAGAGAAAACGGCTCGGCATATCAAGCTCTCAGCCTTTATATGTCTGCAAGATCTGTGCCGACAGCGGCAATATTATCCTCGGACGCCATGAGGATCTTTTCAGTCGACAGGCCTATGTTTCGGACTTTAACTGGATCAGCGGTGAAGCAGAGAAAGGTGAGTTTCGCTGCAAGGCAAAAATCCGTTACCGTCAGAGCGAGCAGTGGGCGACGGTGACGCCTCTGGCGGACGGCCGGGTGTCGATCCTTTTTGACGAGCCTCAGCGTGCCATAACACCGGGTCAGGCGGCTGTGCTTTATGACGGTGATATTGTTCTCGGCGGCGGCCGGATTGACGGATAGGCTGTCCGTCCGGCAGGTAAGAAAAGTGCAGAGATTTTTTGTGGCAGGAAACGGTGAGGTGGGAAGCCCGGCGGCGGA
>JAQXMV010000214.1 GCA_029013165.1 Oscillospiraceae bacterium
TATGTTTCCGCCAGTGAATTTGAGTTGCTGCGGGAAACAGCCGTTTTCCTCAAGGACAAAGAATTATTTCTCTTGACCCTGCAGGCCATGATTCCTGTGATACGGGACGCCCTTGTGCTTTACAGCACAAAGAAATGCGCCGCAGGCGCTTATCCCGGAACCGCAGAGAAGCTGCGAAACGCATTGACACAAAAACAGACCTTTTCCCTCCTGGAGCAGACACAAAAGCTCGCGGAAGATTTGCAAAACTCAGCCAACTATAATCTCACCCTGACGAGATTTCCGGCTGTGTTCTATTCGATCAAACAACCCTCTCAGAAAGGATAACATACCATGGCAGAAGTAATATCAGTAAAATTCAAGGAGGTCGGCAAGCATTACTATTTCGACCCCAAAGGCATAACATTCAAGCCCGGCGAAAAGGTCATCGTCGAAACGGCAAGAGGTCTTGAATTCGGCGAAGTGGCCATCGGCAACCGGGAAGTGCCCGACGAGGAGATCACGGCTCCGCTGAAGCCGGTGATCCGTCCGGCACAGCAAAAGGATTTCGCGGTGGTGGAGGAAAACAAAAAGAAAGAGGCCGCCGCTTTTGCCGTCTGTCAGGAAAAAATCCGCCGACACAAGCTGGAAATGAAGCTGGTTGATGTGGAATATACCTTTGACCGCAGCAAAATCCTCTTTTATTTCACTGCCGACAGCCGCGTGGATTTCCGTGAGCTTGTCAAGGATCTCGCCGGTGTTTTTCACACACGCATCGAGCTGCGTCAGATCGGCGTACGCGACGAGAGCAAAAAAGTCGGAGGTCTCGGCATCTGCGGCAGACCTTTCTGCTGCAACACCTTTCTCGGCTCTTTCCAGCCGGTTTCCATCAAAATGGCAAAGGAACAGAGCCTTTTCCTGAGCACCGCAAAAATCAGCGGCACCTGCGGCAGGCTCATGTGCTGTCTGAAATACGAGCAGGACGCCTATGAGCATCTGCTAAGAGTGACGCCGAAAAACGGCGCCATTGTGGAAACCGAAGAGGGCCGCGGCACCGTGGTTGACTTCAATCTGCTCACGGGTATGCTCAAGGTGGCTCTCGACAAAAAGCCGGAGGCCGCCCCCATTGAGGTCAACCGCAAAAATGTAAAGATTCTCAAGGATTCGCGGCTGAAAATCGACCAGAAAGAGCTTGACGAGCTGAAAGACATGGAATAACCCCCGGTCTGTCCGAGCCAAACCAAACGAACATCAACAGATCCCACGGTCAGTAGCCGTGGGATTTTTTTCTGACTATACCGCTGAAAGGAGCCTTCAGCGTCACTTGTTCCAGACATGAGCCATAATATCCTTGAGCACCAGCATAGCGTCCAGAGAGCTAAAATCATACTCCTTTTCCATCGTGCGCAGCAGTTTCCTGATTTCAGCCCCATATTTGTCAACATCAACCGTCTGCGGATAGGTCAGCAAAATCGGGTACTTTTTTCCCCACACCTTCGTCCAGTTGATCTCTTTCTGCTTCTCCTCGCTGGTGTTTTCAATCACACGCTCGATTTCCTTTAACTCGACATCGAAGTCCACCAGTTCGTCCAGAGACAGATGATAAAGCTCTGCTAACCGTTTGCATTGCCGAATCTCGGGCAGTGTCTCATCAAGCTCCCATTTTGAAATGGTCTGCCGGCTTACGCCCAGCTTTTCGGCAACCTCCTGCTGAGACAGTCCGCTTTTCTTGCGGGCCTGAAAAATGCTGTTTCCTAAACTCACAGTCAGAACCTCCCCTGTTTTTTTCAGGTATATTATAAAGGATTGAGCCGGGAAAGTCTACCTCTTTTCCCTTTCATTTGCGCCCGTTTTCCCGTCATTTTCCGTAGCTGTGTTGATTGGCTTCTTACCCTTAAAAATTGCCCTGCGCATCAGGAAGAGCGCAGGGCTGATTTCATTGTGACTGCCGGGCAGAAATATCATCCAGCGGTGTTTCTGTCAGATATGAGCTTCCACATCCCGGGCAAAATGTCCCGTATCCTGGAAACCGGTCTGGGTATTGAGTCTTTCGGCACTCCAGGCTTCCATGATTTCCTCATAGGTGCCGGTTTCAATCTTGGCCCTCCAGAAGCCGTCTTTGGCTCCCTTGAGACACCAGTCAGAGCTCCACATGCCATGTCCTGTTGCCTTGTAGGTCCACAGGAACCAGCTGTAATCCAGCTTGTTCATGGTCTTGAAGCAGTTTTCCCATGTGGTCTTCTTGTGGGGATAGAATTCGCCCATCATCAGAGGCACATCGAAATGATAGATCTTGGTCAGCAGGCAGAAGAAAGTGAAAATGAAGTCGGAATTCTGATAGAAATGAACCTGATAAACCACATTCTTCCAGCCCTTGGTGAAAGCATGGGGCAGAGCCAGGGCTGTCCAGATGCACTCCATGGTGATGATGTGATCCGGATCTGCCGCACGGACGGTATTATAAAGTCTTGTGTAGATGGATTCGTTCTTGATTCTTCTCTCCACCTCGCCGCACTGCACATCGCACATGGGCTCATTGAGCAGATCGTACATGGCAACGGCAGGGTTTCCCTTGAATCTTGTAGCAATGGCTGTCCACAGCTCGTCGGTCATCTGGCGGTAATACTCGCCCTCTTCGGTGTTATCATAAAGGCCGCAGCCACCACCCTTGCCGTTGTGAGGCGCGTCACTCTGGAAGCCGGGCGCACCGTGCATATCAAGCACAACATAGAGCTCTCTCTTGGAACACTCCTCGACAACCCAGTCAAGCCTTGAAAAATCCCACTCGCCGTTTTCGTCAAGGATCTTGGTGCCCTGATCGTCATAGTAGAAATTGCGATACCAGAAAGGAACGCGGACGCAGTTAAAGCCCATTTCCTTGATCTGATCGAGGTCATATTCCGTGATCCAGTTGTCGTAATACTCATCGAGAAGCGCATAAGCCTTTTCGGTTCCGAAACGGGCCGTCAGCTTTTCAAGCACATCATAGTGATCCGTTGCCTCGTCATAGGGGCAAAGCCAGTCCTCGAAGATCAGCCAGCCGCCGAGATTGACGCCCTTGAGCTGGATTTTTTCGCCCTTTTGGTTGCAGATTTTCTTGTTGACCACTGTGAGCATATCCTCATCGGTGAAGCCTGTCACCTCACGGCTCTCTTCGGTGGTTTCTTCTTCAGCACCTGCAAAAACAGTGACAGAAAGCACCATCAGCAGAGAGAGCAGAAGGCAAAATGTTTTTTTGAATGTTTTCATTTTTCTTTCCTCCGTCTTGAAAATGATATGAACAACCGGTATTTGTTTTTTTACCGGCGGTTTATGAAATGAACGGTGACACCGTCAAGCGAAAACAGCTCCGGCAAAGGCCGGAGCCGAAGAAACGCACTTGTCAATCAGAAATGCAGGCTCTTATCCTCGCCGATGGCAGGCATTCCGTCAACGGAATATTTCTTGCCGTCCTCGTCGAGAACATATCCGCTGAGCTCGCCGAAAGTGATGTGATAATCAATCCGGACAACATGCATCGGCAGATACATATGATACCTGTCCTTGATATCGAAAATAATATCCACCATGCCGTAAACATCACGGATGTGCCATTTGTTAAAGTCGATATGTTCAAAGCGCACGGGAGTCAGCCTTGAGGTTTTTCCCTCAAACCAGATGAGATTTTCATTATAATCGGTCTGATTGACCGACTGATTTCTTGTCAGGTTGATGCCGAAGTATTTTCTTTCTCCGTCAATATCGGTCTTGCACATGGTGGTGACCCAGTCATAATGGGATATGTAGGGATAATAGCCCTTATGGTCGTCGATAATCGCCGTGCTCTCCTCATCGGACTCATAGACCTGTCCGTTGACCTCGATGCGGCCCACG
>JAQXMV010000215.1 GCA_029013165.1 Oscillospiraceae bacterium
CCGCAGCAGGGCACCTCCATTCTGACCACAGTTATGCTCTTGATGCTGTTGTTGGCAAGGATCGCTGTCAGCTTTTCGGAATAATCACAATCATCCAGCTTCGGACAGCCGATCAGTGTCACTTTGTTACGGATAAATTCATTGTGAAAATTGCCGTAGGCATAAGCTGTGCAGTCGGCGGCAACGAGAAGATTGGCACCGTCAAAATAGGGAGCATTGACCGGTACGAGCTTGATCTGAACCGGCCACTGAGAAAGCTGGCTGTGGTTCACTGCTGCGGTTACGGGCGTTTCACAGGCTTCTCTTTTGATGGTCTTTGACTGACTTCCCGGACAGCCGCAGGGCAAAGGCTGTGTTTTTTGCTTGGCCGCTAAAACCGCGGCTTCATTATAGGCCGGCGCCTCCCGTTCTTCAAAAGAGATGGCGTCTGTCGGGCAGGCCGGCAGACAGTCGCCCAGACCGTCGCAGTAGTCCTCTCTTGTCAGCTTCGCTTTGCCGTCAACCATTTCGATGGCACCCTCATGGCAAGCCTCGGCGCACAGTCCGCAGCCGATACATTTTTCTTCGTCTATTTTGATAATTTTTCTGATCATTTTTCTTACTCCTTTTCGATTTGAAAGATATTAATTACATCGCTGTCAGGACAGCAAAAACGGATTTGACCGCATTTTGCTTTCGGCGGCTCACCGCCGTAACGCAGGATATCCACATAGGGAAAAGCGACATGCATCGCCATGGGACAGAGTTTGCCGCGCTCCGTGTCATAATCAAAGGTGTCGCCGATTTTGTGTCCTCTGTGACAGGACAAATCACCCTTTTTATCAATCAATGTGATTTTGATTTTGGGTTTCATGTTTATCACCTCCGATAAATTATCCGAAAACTCATTGACTTTACGGTCATATTATAGTACAGTGAGTTAAAAGAATCGGTTGTTTTTACAACAGAAAGAGATCTATATGAAAGAATATATTGACATTTTAAAAGAGACAAAGCTGTTTGCCGGTGTTGGCGAAGAGGATATTTCCGCCATGCTCGCGTGTTTGGGCGCCAAACTTTCCGTTTACCGAAAAGGTGAAACGGTATTACGCCAAGGCGAAATTCTTGATGATATTCCGGTTTTGGTGAAAGGAAAGCTCCTCATTCAGAAGGACGACTATTGGGGCAACCGCAGCATTTTAGGCAATATCGATGCGGGCGAAATGTTCGGAGAAGCCTATGCTGCGCCGGGAAGTGGCCCACTTTTAAATGATGTGGTCGCCGTTGAGGACAGTGCTGTCCTGTTTTTTGATGTCAACAGGATTATGACTACCTGTTCATCGGCCTGCCGCTTTCACACGCTGGTGGTGCAGAATCTGATTTTTGCTCTTTCCGAGAAAAATAGAAAACTCGTACAGAAGCTCGGACACATGTCTAAGCGCACTACACGAGAAAAACTGATTTCTTATTTATCCGAAGAAGCCAAAAAGCAGAACAGTTCCCGTTTTGAGATCCCCTTTAACCGTCAGCAGCTTGCCGATTTCCTTTCGGTTGACCGCAGCGCCATGTCAAATGAGCTTGGCAAAATGCGCAATGAGGGGTTGATTGCGTTTCATAAGAACCACTTTGAGTTGAAGTGAGGTGTTGCTGCATCGTTATTGCGGTTCAGCAACTCTCATGCGCCCTATGTCATGTTTCAACCTTTTGTTTTTTCGCCAGCGCTTGAAAAGCCTTTTGCTTTCTTAAATAAATCACGGCGAGGGGAATGTCAGCCAGCAGCCAGGCTGCCGGCGCCGCGTAACAAACCGCGTTAAAACCTAACTGAGGAGTTAAGATAAAAGCAATGGATATTCTGCCGATTAATTCACCGGCACCGGCAACCGTATTGGCGTAGGTAAAGCCGAGTCCCTGTAAAGTGTTTCGCAAAACAAAAAGAACAGCAACGAGGGAATAACACTCTGCAGTGGCAATGATATATTTGTGAGCCGCATAGAGCATCTCCTCATTTGGCTCTGTCATAAAGAGATTGACCACGGGCATTCCGATCAGAAGCAGTGTTCCACTCATCAGAACAGATACCAGCAAGTCGAGGAAGAAAATCTTCTTGACGGATTTGATGATCCGTTCATAGTTCTCCGCACCGTAGTTTTGTCCGACAAAGGTTTGGGTGCCTACGCCCAGACCACTCATGGGAATATTGGTCAGATTTTCCACTCGGCCTGCTGCGGTGAAGCCTGCCATTACATTCGGGCCGAAAGAATTGACCGCACTCTGAAGACACATGGAACCGATGGAAGTGATGGTGAACTGTAAGGAGACGGGAATACCCAGCTTTAACTGCGTCCATGCCGTTTTCCAATTCAGTTTTAAATCAGATCTTTTGATTCTCACATTCTCGTTGAAGCGGAAAATATAGATCCCGGTCAGCAGAGTGGCGGTGAAGTGTGAAAGTAAGGTGGCCATTGCAGCTCCCTCAACGCTCCAGTGTAGATGTTTGACAAAAAGCAAATCCAGCACAAAGTTGACAAAGACGCTTACCATAAAGAAATACAGAGGCTTTTTGCTTTCTCCCACGGCTCGCGCAATGGCCGTAAAGCTATTGGATAGCATCTGAAAGGGGACTGCAAAATAGAGAATATTCACATAGGCCGACGAGAGCCCGATGATTTCCTCGGGCGTTCCGATGAGCTTGAGAAGCGGTGTGGAAATGACGTGCGCAATCATGACAAGCAGTATGCCGATCAGAAAAGATACCGTAATACTGCTGCCGGAATAATGGGCAATTTTTTCCTTGTCTTTGGCGCCGAATGCGTGCGCGACAGGAATGGTAAATCCGCTGGTCAGGCCCAGTGCGGCTCCGATGATAAAAGAATTAATTGACCCGACGCCGCCGACGGCCGCAAGGGCGTCGGTGCTGACATATCGGCCGACAATAATGTTATCCACCAAAACATAGTTATATTGCAGCAGAGAAGAAAGCATAATGGGAACAGCAAATCGTATAATGCTTTTCAGCGGGTTTCCTTCCAGCATAGAGTACCGAGTTTTCATAAAAATGCCTCATTGTCTTATTAATGGTATTCATTATATACCTATATCTCATGAAATCAAGACAATCGGCAAAATAATGACGAAATTTTCAGATAATTCACATATAAATATCGCCACTTGTCAAAATGATTCCGCTGAATCATCCATCCAAACACGCATCTGATTCTCTCCCCGGTTGCACCAGGTATAATAGGGGACGGCGGAGGCGATACACTGCTTTTCCTGAGGCTTTTGACGGGAGTAAAGGTCACTTATTTCCATCAGTCGTATAGCGCTCACATTCAGTTTGACAGCGCCGCCGAGGCGGCTGTCTTTTTCTCCGATAGTTATTTGATCGCCGAGCCT
>JAQXMV010000216.1 GCA_029013165.1 Oscillospiraceae bacterium
GGGAAGATATTCGGTTAGATGGGTTCGTTGGTGCTTTGTCTTTTTTTGAGTGGAAATGGGGAGGTGGAAGCCCGGCGGCGAAGCCGCCGGGGCGAGGGCGGCAGCCCTCGCTGCCCGCCGCGGTAGCGGCGGGCATGGCGCGCGCGGACGCGCGCGCCAACGCGGCCCCGGAACTGAGCCGAAGGCTCAGGGCCGTACAGCGCCCTGGCGGGCGCTTTACGGCTGCGGCGCACTGCCGTGCGCCGCCCGGGGCCGCGACCTCCCCTCAACCACTCACTTTCCCTCATCGCCGCAAACCTTCCCTTGACGAAGCCGGCTCTTTCTTTCGGTCGGCACGGCTTGCCCGGGTTTATTCACCGCAGTATACCTGAATAGCACGGCGGATAAATTCAGCTGTGCCTGCGCCGCCGGCTCTGTCGATGTTTTCCCGGAAGCGTTCATCGCTGACATACATTTCTCCCAGACCCCTGAGAATCTCTTTGGTGCAAAGATAGTAGTTGTCGGTAATGAACTGCTGTAAGTCGGCGATCCTGCATTGTACTTCTGTGTCGTCAGGGGATAAATCTCTGAGAGCACCTGTCCGGGCGATAATATCCATCAGCCCGCGGGCCGCTTGGCTCTCGTCATACGAATCTGAGGTGGCCTTTGCTTCATATTCCTTGTAGGCAGGTGTGTTGCCCCATCTTTCTTTGGCCTCGGCTTTGTACTTTTCAATTTCACTTTTGTCGAAAGCGTCAAAATTCATCGTGTTTACTCCTTTCGTCTGAATGCCACGGGCAAAGGAAATCAGATTTTCGATATGCTTTTTCTGCAGTTCCAGCAGCTCGATCTGCCTGGTCAGCGCCTCTTTGGGATCAAAGTCGGGACTGTCGAGAATGATCCGGATTTCCTTGAGGGGAAACTGCAGCTCGCGGAACAGAAGAATGTTTTGCAGACGGCGGAGCGCCGTATCGTCATACAGGCGGTAACCGGCTGCGGTGGTTTCTGTCGGCTTCAGCAGACCGATCTCGTCATAGTAGTGCAGTGTGCGCACACTGACTCCTGTGATACGGCTGATTTCTTTCACTGTTTTCATGGTGTTTCCCTCCCGTGTGATTGCTATTGTAAACTATGACGCAGCGTTAGAGTCAATAGGTTTGTGAAAAAATTTTTCTGCGATTTGCAAAAAGACAGCGAAAAGAGGCCTTTTCGCTGTCTTATGTATTGAATCGACTTTTTATCAGCCTGCAAACGAAGCCGGAGTTTTATTCCTCGGCGTCCTTCTTGGCTTCTTCGATAACCTTTTGAGCCACATTCATCGGAGCGTCCTCATATCTGGCAAACTCCAGTGTGAAATATCCTCTGCCGGCTGTGACGGAACGCAGGGTGGTGGAGAAATCACCCATTTCTGCCATGGGTACTTCGGCAACAAGCTCCTGCATGTTCGGCTCGTCTGCGGCACCCATGCCGAGAACACGGCCGCGGCGCTTGGTGATGTCACCCATAATATCGCCGAGATTGGCGTCGGGCATATAGACCTTTAATTCGCCGATGGGCTCGAGGATAACGGGATTGGCCTGTGCCATACCGTTTTTATAAGCAATCTTTGCCGCTGTCTTGAAAGCCATTTCGTTGGAGTCAACGGGGTGATAGGAGCCGTCATAAAGCACAGCCTTCAGTCCCACAACGGGATATCCGGCAAGGGGTCCCTTGAGGATCGCTTCCTGCAGACCCTTTTCAACGGCAGGGAAGAAGTTCTTGGGCACGGAGCCGCCGACAACCTCTGTTTCAAAGATCAGCTCATCGCCGTCATGGGGCTCGAAGCGTACCCAGACATCACCGAACTGACCGGAACCGCCGGACTGTTTCTTGTGTCTGCCCTGTACCTGGCACTTTTTGCGTATGGTTTCACGGTAAGCAACCTTGGGTATTTTCAGGTCAATGTCAACGCCGTATTTGCTCTTGAGCTTGGCGACAACGATGTCAAGATGCTGTTCGCCGAGACCGGAAAGAACCATTTCCTTGGTCTCTTCGTTGGTGTAGAATTTGACGGTAGGGTCCTCGGCCATGATCTTGCGCAGACCGGAGGCCACCTTGTCCTCCTCGCCCTTTTTCTTGACAATGACTGCCATGGAAAGAGAGGCGGCGGGGAAGTCGACGCTCTTTAAGGTTAGGGGTGCTTTTGCCGAGCAGATGGTGTCGCCGGTCTCGAAGCCGGAGAGCTTGGTGATGACGCCGATGTCACCGGTCTCGATGGCGGAAGCGTCCTCCTGCTTGATACCTCTGACGGTGACCAGCTTGCCCATTCTCTGGGTTTCGCCGGTTCTGGGATTATAAGCGGCGGTGTCCGGCGTGATCTTACCGGAGAGCACCTTGACAAAGGACATCTTTCCGACAAAGGGGTCGGCGATGGTCTTGAAGCAGATGGCGGCAAGAGGGCCGTCTGCCTTGCAGGCGATTTCCACATTCTCGTCCTTGTCGTTTTTGGCGGTTTCAGGTTTTGCCTTATCCGGCGAGGGAGCCGAATAAACGATGGCGTCCATGAGCATATCACAGCCGTCAACCTTAGCTGCGGAGCAGGCATAGACGGGGAAGATTTCACCGGTTTCCACACCCTTGGTCAGACCGGCAATAATTTCTTCCTTGGTCAGGGGTTCGCCCTCAAAGAATTTTTCCATCAGTTCTTCGTCAACGGTAGCGACGGCCTCTTCGAGGGCGGCGCGCATGGCGAGGATATTATCGTCTGAGGGAATGTCGATTTCCACGGGTCTGCCGTTGGGATATTTAAAGGCTTTGTTGGAGCAGAGGTTGACATAGGCTTCGCAGATGGGGCCGTTCATATAGGGGACGACCACGGGGCAGAGCTTGGTGCCGATATACTCCTTGAGCTTATCAAAGGTTTTATAGAAATCGCGGTGATCGGAGTCAACCTTTGTCACGGCGAAGAATTTGGCAATGTTTCTGGCGTCAGCGGCCTTTATTGCCTTTTCAAGGCCCACATCAATATCGGAGCCGGCAGAGGTGACGATGACGGCACAGTCAGCGGCGCGCATGGCTTCGGCCATGCCGCCGGCGAAGTCAAATTTACCGGGGGCGTCAAGGATATTGATCTTGGTATCTCTCCACTCAAAGGATGCGGCAGCCGAAGAAATGGAGCACTGTCTCTTTTTCTCCTCTGCGTCATAGTCCATTACTGTATTGCCATCGGAAACTTTGCCGAGTCTGTCTGTTACGCCTGCGATATAGAGCATAGCTTCCGAGAGGGCGGTTTTGCCCTTGCCGGTATGACCTGCTATGGCGATGTTTCTGATGTTACTGACTGAATAAGATTTCAATTCCAATACCTCCTAAGATCCCGTGATGAAAACGGGGTCCGAAAAATTAAAGTCAAGAACCGCAAACAACACAATTATTTGAGGTTATCAGTGATTATTTTATCATATATTAACCAAAAAAACAATAGATTATTAACTAATTTTGTGCATTGTTTTTTGGTAAGAGTGTATAAATTTTCGTTTTGAGGAATGAG
>JAQXMV010000217.1 GCA_029013165.1 Oscillospiraceae bacterium
GCATGTTGTTGAATGTTATTCATCCTTTGAACCCACTCCCACTGATTGTCTTCTTTCAATTTTTCAGTAACGCCTTCGGCTTCTTTCATCTGCTCAATAAGAGCATCAAACATATCTCGTGCCTGATTTTCAATATCTGCACAATGCTGATATAGCTTACCTTGACTAAGCAATGTGTTAAAAAGCACCTTTTTATTCTTTTCAAGATAAGACTTATACATCATTCCCCATTTGCCAAGTGTTACGGCTGTTTCTTCCGGTGGTAAAACTAAGTTCGGGATAAGATAATCACCAACATGGCGGTAACTGATAGAATTTTCGTTTGACATAATAACATCCTCCTTATTTTTCACTCTTATCAATGATTTTCAGCAACAGCTCATCAACATCTTCTGTGGGTAAATCCTCCGCTAAGAGCATATTGCGAAACTCATTCATACCGTTGACAAGTAAATTGCACTCGAAAACTGTAAACTTAATTTTTATCTTTCTGTTCATAACAAAACCTCCTGCTTTTTGGTAGCTTTATTCTACCGCATAGCAGGAGGTTAGTCGAATGTGTGAAATAATCCTTTTATGATTTTGTCGTATGTAAATCTCGGTTCATGCTTGAAACCCGATATGAAATAGAAGTGTATGCTTCTGCCGTAAAAAATGTATTTTTGCAAATCCGTTGTTATTATTCATACCAGAAAGATCTTGTCATCAGACAAGATCTTTTTTATTTTTCTCCACGAGTGACCGTTGCGTGGTGCACCCTCCCAAAATCACCTATTGATTCTTTCAAATAATATGATATACTAAAAATAAAAGGGCGGTGAACACATGATTGAAAAAGCAACTCTCCGTGACATGGAATCCGTTGCGCGGCTCGCAGCGAAAATGTGGGACGGCAGCTCCGTTGATGAACTGATGACAGAATTTCAGGATATGCTCCATAGCGATGACAGTGCCGTGTTTGTTTATCAGGTTGGCTCTTCCGTCGTCGGCTTTGCTCAGTGCGGCTTGCGCTGTGATTATGTGGAGGGTACGGGGAGCAGTCCCGTCGGTTATCTGGAGGGAATCTTTGTCAAAGAGAGTTTCAGAGGAAAGGGCTATGCCAAAGCATTGCTGCGGCAATGTGAGCTGTGGGCTAAGGCACGGGGCTGTTCGGAATTTGCCAGCGACTGCGAACTCGGTAACGACGACAGCTTCCGGTTTCATTTGAAATGCGGATTTGCTGAAGCCGGCAGGATTATCTGTTTTACCAAGAAACTGTAACCGCCCGAGATGGATTTCTTATGAACCTCGGATGATTGGTTTGCTGTTTTTGACCGTCTGTAGCCGAGGAATCTTGTCTCTTTCCTTTTTATATGTTAAAATAAGTCAAGTACAAGCTTGAATCAGAAAGAAGGTTGCATGGCTATGAAAAATAAACCCGAGGTACCGATAAACTGTTTCTTTCAAGGCTGTTATAATCCGGAATATGAGGCAGAAATTAAAAAGGCAAAAGATCAGTGCTATCGGTATAATCAGTTAAGCCCCAATGACTATGAAGCGCAGCAAAAGATTCTGAAAAAATTGCTGGGGAGTATGGGAGAAAAAACAATCATTACACCGTCGTTCTGGTGTGATTACGGATATAACATAACCGTCGGAGATTATTTTTATTCCAATCATAACCTGATCATTAACGATGGAGCCAAAGTGACCTTTGGCGATCATGTCTTTATTGCACCGAATTGTTGCTTCACCACGGCCGAACATGCCATAGATCCGGAGATGCGCCAATCGGGAATCGAAATTGCAAAACCGATCACCATTGGCAATAATGTTTGGATCGGAGCCGGTTCCACCGTCCTTGCGGGCGTGGAGATAGGAGACAATTCTGTTATCGGCGCCGGAAGTGTTGTTACCAGGTCAATACCGAGTAATGTGGTTGCCGTCGGTGTACCGTGCAGAGTGGTTCGGGAAATATCAGAAGAAGATAAAACACGGTATCCCATACATGAGACGGTCGATAAACGGTTTCAAAGGTAATGCGGATAAACGATTCACTTTCAGACGAGGATTTGTTTTCGCAGAAAAAATCAAAGGGCACAGCAGAGAGGCATTCCTGCTGTGCCCTTTTTCTCTCCTTTTCACTTCTCACCAAAATACGAAAGAAGCCCGACGCCCTGACCGACGCCTGACTTCTTCGTACATATTTGAAAGGAGAGGGGAGTGCAATGGGAAGGAGGGATGATGAATGAAAAATCGGAAAAAAACACACATCAATTCCCATCGCACAATCACAGTATAAGGGGATAACTTAAAATCTAACTAAAACACTTATTAAGATTAAATTAAGACAAAGTGTAGTTTATTTCACATAAGGTCTCGTCCGAAGCGGATAGACGCAAAGAATTCCGTCTATAGGTTTGCCGCGGTCATGGGCAGGCGAAAAAAATAAATCTGCAAAGAAAAATTTCCCTCAACTAAACTGAATTTAAAGTTTCCGTACTATGATTTGTATTGTGAAAACTTCGTGAAATCCTATATGGTGTGATGGCAGGAATCCCTCGGCTTGTCTTGTTTTTACGCCGCGGTTGCTATATAATAGTACGGTAATTTTTTCGTACGGGAGGTTTATTATGAGACTTTTACTGGCAGAAGATGAAAAAGACCTTTCCAAGGCCCTTTGCACGATTCTCAAACACAATAATTATTCCGTCGACGCAGTTTATAACGGTCAGGACGCCCTTGACTACGGACTGTGCGAAAACTATGACGGGATTATCCTGGATATTATGATGCCCAAGAAAAACGGCATTGAGGTGCTTCGCGAGCTTCGTCAGAACGGCGTTTCCACGCCGGTGCTGATTCTCACGGCCAAGGCCGAGGTGGACGATAAGATTTTCGGCCTGGACGCCGGCGCCGACGACTATCTCACCAAGCCCTTTTCCATGGGTGAGTTGCTGGCAAGAATCCGGGCGATCACCAGAAGAAAATCCGAATTTTCTCCGAATCTGCTCACGGCAGGCAACCTGACTCTCAACCGGGAAACCTATGAGCTCAGTGTCGGAGACAATGCCATTCGTCTGGGCAATAAGGAATATCAGATGATTGAATTTCTCATGTCCAGTCCCGGCAGACTGATCTCAACGGAACAGTTTATGGAACGCATCTGGGGCTATGAGACCGAGGCGGAAATCAATGTGGTTTGGGTATATATTTCCTATCTGCGCAAGAAGCTGGCCACTCTCGGTTCCGACCGGGAGATCAAGGCCGTCAGAGGTGTGGGCTATACCCTGGAGGAAAAGCAATGCTGAAAAAACTGCAGCGAAGGTTCATTGCCATCGCCATGGTCGCTTTGGCTTCGCTTATGCTCTTCCAGAATATGGCTGTCAACGCCATTACCATTTATCAGCGCGATCTGGACGCAAGAAGCATACTCAAAGTCATTGCCAAAAACGGCGGCGTTCTGCCCAACCAGTATATAGATGAATACGATTATCTCACGGGATTTTTCAGTCCCTTTTCCGATTATCATATTGAAACGCCCTATTCTACCCGGTATTTTGTGGTGGAGCTTCATGATAATATCGTGACGAGAATTTCCACGGAGCACATTGCTGCCGTTGATAATCAGACGGCCCTGCAGTATGCCAACGAGGCCTATAAAGGGGAGCCGGGCTTCGGTTTCCTGGGTGTCTATCGGTATCTTTACACCAAAAACGGCAGTCGATCCATGATCGTCTTTCTTGATATGCAAAAAGAGATGAAACAAAGCACCGTGCTGCTGAATATCTCTTTCATGGTCAGTTTCATCGCGCTGGGCTTCCTTTTGCTTTTTGTCTATCTTCTTTCCAAAAGAGCCATGCGGCCCGTCGTCATGGCCATGGATAAGCAAAAGCAGTTCATCACCGACGCCGGCCATGAGCTGAAAACGCCCATTGCCATCATCAAGGCCGACGCGGAGGTGCTGGAGCTTTGTCAGGGAGAAAACGAATGGACTTCCAGCATCAAGAATCAGACCGACAGAATGACCCATCTCGTCAAAAGTCTGGTGGATCTTTCCAAACTCAACGAAATGAACAAGGAAACCAAAAGCTGGTTTAATCTCAGTAACGCCGTTCTCGAAACGGCCGAGGGCTTTGAAACCAGCGCCAAGGCCGCAGGCAAGCATTTCAGCTATTCTGCCTCCGGCGAGATCCGATATCTCGGCAACGAGCAGGAGATCCGTCAGCTCATTTCCATCCTCTGCGATAATGCCATCAAATATACCGACGAGGGCGGCTATATTAAGCTCATCGTCTATAAGGCCGGAAAAAACATACAGATCGAGAGTTATAACACCTGTGAATATGTGGATCCTAACACGACGGAGAAGCTATTCGACCGTTTTTACCGCGGCGACAGCTCCCGTGCCAGGGAGGAAAAAACCGGCGGTTACGGCATCGGTCTTTCCATTGCCAAGGCCATCGTGGACAGACACCACGGCAAAATCCGTGTGGTCACCGGAGGCACGACCTCCATTACCTTTAAGATTACCCTTTAATTCTATTTTCACGGAGAGATTTTCATGGGAAATTTCACGAATATTTTTCAGCGTATGGAGGTGAAATATCTCATCACACGCAGTCAGCAAAGAACTTTGCTGGAAAAGATCGGCGAGCACATGGAGCCGGATCGCTTCGGGAAAAGCGTGATCAATAACATTTATTTTGATACGCCCGATTACCGCCTGATCAGAGCATCCATCGAAAAGCCGATCTATAAGGAAAAACTGCGCCTGAGATGCTACGGCCATGTCACCGATGAGATCACCGCCTTCGTGGAACTGAAAAAGAAATTTTCCGGTACGGTTTATAAAAGAAGAATCAGTATGCAATATTCCGAGGCGACGGACTATCTCTGCCGTGGCAAGCCTGCTGTGCAGGAAAGTCAGATCAGCCGTGAGATCGACTATGTCGTTTCCTTTTACGGCGGCCTCATGCCTGTCGTGGATCTTTTCTATGACCGGTCGGCCTATGTGGCCAAAGACGGAAGCGATCTGCGCATCACCTTTGACCGGGATGTCCGCTTCCGTACCGAGGAGCTTGACCTGCGCCGCGGCAGCGACGGCATCATTCTGACAGGCGGCGATGTCACCCTCATGGAAATCAAAAGTGTCAATCCCATGCCCTTGTGGCTGGTTGCGGCTCTTGATGAGCTGAAAATACTTCCCTCTTCTTTTTCAAAATACGGCAACGCATATCTTGACATCATGAAAGGCCGTTTGAAATATATTTCCATGGAGGCGTAATCAATATGCTCAGTCAAATCTTTGAAAGTGTGATCCCCTCTTCTCTCACGCCCGGCTCCTTTGCTGTGTGTACCCTCGTTTCCCTTTTGCTCGGCGCGGTGATCGCGCTGTGCTACATGAAAACCGGCACACGCTACACCGGTAGCTTTGTCACCACACTGGCCATGCTCACCACCGTCGTGCAGATCGTGATCATGATGGTCAACGGCAATCTCGGGGCCGGTGTCGCTGTGGCAGGGGCTTTCAGCCTTGTCCGGTTCCGGAGTATTCCCGGCACCGCAAGGGAGATCGGCTTTATCTTTGTCGCTCTGGCCTGCGGCCTTGCCACGGGTATGGGATATGTGGCCTTTGCCGTTGTCTTTGCGCTGATCATGTGCATCATCAGCGTGATTTATAAAGTTGTCGGATTCGGCGAAAGAAATGCCGCCGGAAAAAAGACCCTGACAGTGGTTGTGCCGGAAAATCTGGACTATACCGATATTTTCAATGATATCTTTGAGACTTATCTCAGCTTTTCCGATCTCATCAGCGTCAAGACCACCAATATGGGCTCGCTCTTTAAGCTGAAATATGAGATCAGACTCAAGGATCCTAAGACGGAGAAACAGTTTATTGATGCGCTTCGCTGCCGCAACGGCAATCTTGAGATCATTTGCGCCAGGGATATTTGCAGTCAGGAAATCCTTTGACGCTTCCGTATAGAATGAATTGACAGGGAATTTACAGTAGGTGAAGATCAGTATGAGAAATATAACAAAAGCAGTCATGTTAGTGGCTTTCGCGGCGATGATAACCCTCGTTTTTGTCTCCTGCGCAGAGGAAACACCCGGGGAGACCACCGGCGGGCTCATTGTGTCCACGACGCAGACGGAGCCGGCGACCACAGCGGCTTCTGCAACCACACAGGATACCGACGAGATCGAGGCCGATACTTATATTATTCTGGACGATGAAAAAACCATCATCAGCGGCGAGGGTGCGGCCTATTCTGCAGGTACCGTCACCATCACAAAGGGCGGCGTCTATTCCGTGAAAGGAAAGCTTACCGACGGCAAGATCTATATTAACAGCAGTGTCGAAAATAAAAAGGTCAAGCTGCTTTTCTGCGGCGTGGATATCAACTGCACCACGGACGCGCCGGTTTTTGTGGAAAACTCTCCGGCAGAGACGGTCATCATTTTGGAAAGCGGCACTACCAATGTTCTCAGTGACAACGGCGACCGGGCCATTCCGACGGACACGACGGATTATGCCACGGCGACCCTCTACAGCAAGGACGATCTGCAGATCGAGGGCGAGGGCACTCTCACCGTCAACGCCAATTTCAATAAGGGTATCTTCTCTAAAAATGACATTGACATTCGCGGCGGCGTGATCAATATTACTGCCGCAGACGACGGCATCCGAGGCAAGGACAGCATAGAAGTTTCCGGTGGTGAGCTGAATATCACCTGCGGCGGAGACGCGCTTCGCACCAGCGAGGAAACAGTGGAAAACAAGGGTGATATTACGGTCAGCGGCGGAAAGCTCACCCTGAAAAGCGATCTTGACGGCATACAGGCCACCGGCAGTATTGCGATCACCGGCGGCAATATCAATATCACCGCAGCAGGCGGTGCAACGGGTGCCTTCACTTCCTACGCAGGAGATGGCGGAAGACCGGGCGATATGGGCGGAGAAAGACCCGCCAAGCCGGGTCTTTTCGGTGGAAAAGGCAGTGGCAAGCGTCCTCCCGACAGCAGTGCCCTGGAGGCCGCAGAGGAGGACACACCCTCCACCAAGGGTATCAAGGCGGCCAAAACGCTCACCATCAGCGAAAACCCTGTCCTCATGATCACTTCGGTTGATGATAGCATTCATGGGGCCGATGTGAGCCTTGTCGGCGGCACCCTGACGCTGACAAGTGATGATGACGCCATTCACGGCGACGAGACCGTATATATTGGCGGCGGAGAAATCAATATCACGGCCTGCTATGAGGGCGTGGAGGCAAAAAAAATCGCCGTCAGCGACGGCAGAGTGATCCTCAAATCCAGTGACGACGGCTTCAATGCGGCCGGCGGCAGTACCTCCGGCACAGCAGGAGGATTCATGGGCATGAAAGGCGGCATGGACGCTGTGGACAGCGACTGTGACATCAATATTACCGGCGGTTTTGTCCTCGTCAATGCCGACGGTGACGGAATCGACTCCAACGGAAATGTGGAGGTGTCCGGCGGTACGCTGGTTGTTTTCGGCCCTGTCAGCGACGGAAACGCGGCCTTGGATTATGCCGGAAAGTTTACGGTCAGCGGCGGAACTGTTCTGGCCGCCGGCAGTTCGAGAATGGCACAGAGTGTAACGGGTGACGGCGTCAGAGTCTTTGCTTTCAATTATACGCAGCAGGCCAATACGCTGGTTTCCATTCTGGACGGCAGCGGAAAGAGCCTGATCGGTTTTGTCAATCCCAAGAGCTATACCCATGTTGTTTTCGCCAGTGACGCTGTGGACAGCGATGAAAGCTGTTATCTCTATGAATCGGGTTCCTATAGTTCCCAGGGCTTCGGCGGCGTATATGTGGAGGGAGACTATACCGGCGGCAATCTGGAACGGGAATTAAAGTAACAGATAAAACCAATAACAAAAGTTTCGGTCAAGCCTTTTCAAAGGCTTGCGGGGTCAAGGGGCAGAGCCCCCGAGAGAAAAACAGTCAGGTACATCCTGACCAAATAAAACATGACGGAGCCGTTTTCACAGCTCCGTCAATTTCATTTCTTTTGAAAATTACTTGAAAAATCCTTTGAATATTGCAAGAATACGGTTGATAATATTCAGTAGCAGAATCAGCACATTGCTGTTTGTCTGACCGTTCTGTTCGTCCTGACCGTCAGAGGGCTCCTCGGGTGTCTCGGGTGTCTCGGTGCCGCCCTCGGGAAGACTCTGACAGGAGAGCCAGTAAATCAGTCCCTTGGGATACTGGAGCGTGACACTGTTGCCGTTGCCGTCGGTGACCTCCATGTCCAGGAAGTGGGCACCGTTGTTCATGAAAAAGTCGTAGCAGGCCGGATCCCAGGTGTTGTGGATATCGTTTTTTCCGTCAGCGAGACGGATGGCTCCGTCGGGGTGATAGATGGTGTCAAAGGTGGAAAGTCTGCATTTTTCCGCCACGGAGGAAACGCTCATGAGGTATTTCCAGTTGCTTCTGACAGTCAGATCATTGAGGCTGACATAGCTGTCGTTTTTGCACCAGGCAAACCAGATGGGCATATCTTTCAGCCGGTTCAGTTCTGTGGCCGGCGGAGCGTAGACGGGGGAAAGGGGAAAGGCGGCGGCGAAGAACTCCGGATAGGTGCTGGCCATGCGGATTACCATTTTTCCGCCCATGGAATAGCCGCCGATATAGATGCGGCTTGTGTCCACACTGTCCTTATTGGCGGAAATGAAAGAGTCGATGGTGGCCTTGAGGGGGAGAATATAGGTGTCGTCCCAGGCGATTCGTGCGGTTCTGGTGGGACAGCGCGGCAAAAGAATGTGCATGCCCTTAGTGCCGAGAACGCGGCGCTGGTATTCATCGCTTGACCACATGGCAATGTTGCAGTTATCGAGCTGATGGCCTCTGTAGTCTCCCGAGGCGTTGCCGTGAAGCCAGATCACGAGAGGATATTTCACACCGTTTGAGCCGGCGTTTTCCGGGGAATAATAGACATAGTCCAGGATCGATTGTCCCTGCTTGAACTGTCCGCGCAGTGCGTCCATGCCGTTTTGATAGCTGACGGCTCCTGCCGGAAGCGCGAGGAAAAATACGGTCAGAATACTCAGTAAAAATGCGGTTAGCTTTTTCATCTCTGGTTTCCTTCTCTCTGTGGTTAATATATCTGTATTTTTTATTATACACCTTTTCAGTTTCAAATGTCAAATATCGGCAAGGACTTGACATATACCCCCATGGGGTATATAATCTATTCGTGAAAAGGAGGCGCAAACCATGAATGAATGTTGCATGAGAAAAAAAGAAAGAAGCGACGGCGAAAAGAAAGCCCTGATAAACCGTCTGAGCCGCATTGAGGGGCAGATCCGCGGGATCAAAGGCATGGTGGAAAAGGACGCTTACTGCACCGATGTGATCACACAGACTGCCGCCGTCTGCGCGGCGCTCAATAGCTTCAGCAAGGAACTGCTGGCGAATCATATCCGATCCTGCGTCTGTGAGGATATCATCAGCGGCAAAGATGAGACGGTGGACGAGCTGGTGGAGCTGATCGGAAAACTGATGAAATGAGGAGAGAAGATCCATGAAAGAATATATAGTCACGGGAATGTCCTGTGCGGCCTGCAGTGCGCGAGTGGAAAAGGTCGTCAGCGCTCTTTCCGGTGTGGAAAAATGCAGTGTGAATCTTTTGACGGGTACTCTTTGCGTTGAGGGAAATCCCCAGGAGAAAGAGATTATCAAGGCCGTGAAAAAGGCCGGCTACGGCATCAAGGCGAAAAAGAGCGAGTCTGCCGCCTCAGCCGCGCCGGAGCAGGAGGAGGGAGACGGTGAAAACGCCGAAAGTAAAAGACTGAGGAACCGTCTGCTGGCGTCGCTGGGCTTTTTGCTGGTGCTGATGTATCTCTCCATGGGCTACGGCATGTTCGGCTGGCCGGTGCCGGGCTTTCTTCGGGAAAACTATATTGCCTGCGGCCTTGCCCAGATGCTTTTGTGCATAGCGGTCATGATCATCAATCGGAAGTTTTTTATCAGCGGTGTCAAGGGCGTTCTCAATAAGGCGCCAAATATGGATACCCTGGTGGCTTTGGGTGCCGGAGCGTCCTTCCTCTGGAGCGTGTATGTGCTCTTCGCCATGACGGCGGCGGAAAAAGATCAACTGGCCCACCTGAGCCATGAGTTTTATTTCGAGTCTGCCGCCATGATCCTGACGCTGATCACCCTGGGCAAAATGCTTGAGGCTCGAAGCAAGGGAAAAACCGCCGATGCTCTGAAATCTCTCGTGAAGCTCCGGCCAAAAACTGCCTGTGTGATCCGGTCGGGAGAGGAACAGACCGTTCCGGCCGCAGAGGTGGTGCTCGACGATATTTTTGTTGTCCGTCCGGGAGAGAGCATACCCGTGGACGGCATTGTCGTGGGCGGTCACAGTGCCGTGGACGAGTCGGCTCTGACGGGGGAGAGTATTCCCGTGGAAAAACAGCAGGGCGACAGGGTAAGCGCCGCCACTGTCAATCAGTCGGGGGTTCTGCAATGCCGCGCCACGGCGGTGGGAGAGGACACCGCCCTTTCGCGGATCATCAAAATGGTCAGTGACGCCGCCGCGTCCAAGGCGCCCATTGCCAAGCTGGCAGATCGGGTGTCGGGAGTTTTCGTTCCGACGGTCATCGTCATTGCCGTTATCACCGCTATCGCATGGGCCCTTGCCGGAGAAAGAGGAGCCTTTATCCTGGCCAGGAGCATCAGCGTGCTGGTGATCAGCTGTCCCTGTGCCCTGGGCCTTGCCACACCTGTGGCCATCATGGTCGGCAACGGCGTAGGCGCGAAAAACGGCATTCTTTTCAAAAATGCCGAGGCCATTGAAAAAGCCGGAAAAATCAAAATTGTCGCCCTGGATAAGACCGGCACCATCACCACGGGCGAACCGGAGGTGACGGATATTCTGCCCGTCTGCGAGAGCCGCAGAGCCGATCTGCTGAAATATGCCCTGGCCCTGGAAAAGAACAGCGAGCACCCTCTGGGAAAGGCCGTTGTGAAATACTGTGAGGCCCGGGGAATCGAAGGCATTCCGGCCGAGGACTTTGCCGTCCTGCCGGGAAGCGGTCTGAAAGGCACTGCCGCAGGCCGTGAGATCCGAGGCGGCAGCCTGAAATATATGGAGCAGTTCTGTGCTGTCAGTGATGACCTGAGGCAAAAAGCCGACGATCTCTCACGGCAGGGAAAAACACCCTTGGTCTTTTCCCTCGACGGCGAGCTGCTGGGCATGATCTTTGCCGCCGATGTCATCCGAAGCGACAGCGCCGAAGCCATCCGTGAGCTGAAAAAGGCCGGCGTTCATGTGGTCATGCTCACGGGAGACAATCAGAACACTGCTGAGGCCATCGGCAGACTGGCCGGTGTGGACGAGGTGGTGGCAGGACTTCTGCCGGGAGAAAAGCGCGACGCTGTTGAGAAACTGAAAGCTAAGGGCAGAACCGCCATGGTCGGTGATGGAATCAACGACGCGCCGGCTCTCACCGCCGCCGACATCGGCGTCGCCATCGGCGCCGGAACGGATATCGCCATCGACGCCGGCGATGTGGTGCTGATGAAAAACAGTCTTTCTCAGGTGCCGGTCATGCTTCGTCTGAGCAGAGCCACCATGAGGATCATCAAGGAAAACCTCTTCTGGGCCTTTTTCTATAATGTTCTGGGCATTCCTCTTGCGGCAGGACTGTGGATTCCGATTTTTGGCTGGACCCTCAACCCCATGTTCGGTGCCGCCGCCATGAGCCTTTCGAGCTTTTGTGTGGTGTCCAATGCCCTGAGACTGAATTTTGTTAAACTGAATACAGACAAGGCCAAGAAAAAAGAGGAATAACGAAATTCCTCAGCATAAAAAAATCCCCGAAGCGTTTCGCTTCGGGGATTTACTGTTTATAGGGATTTATCGGCTGTTCACTGTCTCCACGACGGAAAAATAGAAGTCCTCAAAACTGGTGGGGTAGTCCTCAGTGCCGCAGAAATCCAGGTGATCCATGCCGTACATGGTGTCCATGACATACCATCTGCCCGGCTGTATTGTCGTGCCGGCGGCGAGATCATCCTCATAGTCCCGGGCGGTGTCTGCCTCGTCAGCGGGGCAGATGCCCGACGCCAGGGGCACGATGCCGTCATTCTTCGCCCAGTCGCCCTCGATTTTGATGCCGTCCACGGTCATGCCCTCGGTGGCGGCGATCATCATGGAGGATATCTTAAACACCGGTGAAACCGTGTCCAGAGCGCGCTGTCTGCCGCCGATACCCGTGGGCGCAGAGGCGCAGGTGGGATAGGAATAGTAATAGGTATTCGGGCAGATCTCAATCATATCATTGAGCCGTTTTGCCCCGGCGATGGCAAGGTCATAGCCGCAGTTGTCCTCGCCTTTATAAAAATCCCATACCCGGTTCATGTTAAAGGTTGCTCTTTTTACACCCTGAGCCGGTGTGAGGCCGAAGTGGCTGAACTGCAGGGAAAAGACCAGAAAATCATTGCCGAAAGTACAGCCGACCAGGTTGACGAAAAGAGCGATGAAGAACATGGGGATTTTGGGGTCAGTGAGATAGTTTGCCACCTGAGAGCCGTTGTGAGGGCTGGAAAGAGCCACGCAGGCATGGATGCAGTCGCCGTGTCCGCCGGTGAAAAGGGCACTGGTGTCTTTGCCCGTTGCGGCGATCTCATCGGCATTGCCGTAGGTGAGCAGTGAAGTGAAAAGTCTGACGGTTTCGCCGCCGAAGGAGTGGCCGACTAGGTTGAGCTTTTCTTTCATATCCCAGGCCTCGCCCGTGATGGCCTTGCCCTCATAGCTGAAGCCGTAACGATCGTGGCGGTGGGCCTTGGAGTGGGCTTCGCCGTAATCCACCACCGTGCCCATGAGCTGAGCATAAAGCTCGCAGGCTCTGTCCCAGGCACTGCTCAGAGGGCCCACAGCCGGCGCGTAGGTCTCGATTCCCTGCTGATTGAGGATCTCGATGATGTCCTTGCAGTCCTTGCCGACTTTCAGGCCGCCGCCCCAATAGGGTGAAATGTCATAGACCTTGCTTCCCGGCGCCCAGCCGCCCATGCCGTGGACAAAAATGAAAGGATAGTCGGTTACAAAGCCGCTTTTGTCAAGCTCTCTGACGGTGTTTTCTTCTTGATTTGCCGCAAAAGACGGCAGCACCGCCGTGGCCATGAGGATCACCGACAGCAGCAGGCAGATAAAGGGTTTGATTTTTTTCATAATGGTTCTCCGTTTCTGTTCTGTGAGGAACTGATTCTATCTTTATCAACATTATAATGAACAAATTGTGAATTGTCAAGAGATCTGTCCGGGGCTTTGCGGGGGAGAAGTGACAGGATTTGCTTGACAAAAAGCCGGGGCAACTATACAATAGAACCATAACAAAAAGGGAGGAATTATATGAGAATACTAACACAGTTTGCGGCTTTCATGCTGTCACTGCTTATGACCTTAGGGGCATGGACGCCGGGCAGTATGGAAATTGACAACATACCCGAAAAACAGCCGGAGACCGTCCGGATCGTCTCTTTCAATCTGCGGTGCGCCGAT
>JAQXMV010000218.1 GCA_029013165.1 Oscillospiraceae bacterium
CCGATTTTAAAGCAGTTGGCGAAGCTCGAAAACTCACAGTTTTCCACCGTGACATTGCTGATCTCTCCCTCGGTGGATTTGAGAACCACCGCGTCGTCTGCCGTGGCAATGAAGGAGTTTTTCACGGTGACATTTCGGGAAGAACAAATGTCAATGCCGTCGGTGTTTGCCACACGCATATGGTTATCAATCACGATGTTGTGCACCTGAACGCCGTCACAGCGTCTGATGACAAAAGTCCAGAAAGCAGAATCCTCCAAAATGATATTGTCCACCGTAACATTTTTGCAGTTTTCCAGGCAGAGGACATGATTTCTCGTGACATCTTTTGCGAAGCGTATGCGCTTTCTGCTTTCGATCACACGGGTATACAGATTGAAATTTTTCAGAGCATAGAAAGGCTCGGTCTTCTGGGCTTCTTCGGTATAGGTTTCGCCCATGCCGCAGATTTTTCCGCCGCCGGTCACCGTCACATTTTCACAGTTTTCGCCATAGATCACCGCCGAGTCAAGAGGACTATCCGACTTCTCGTTTTCCTCGCAGTCCAGAGAGATCAGCCTTGCTCCTGCGGAAATGAAAAGGGTGATATCGCTTTTGAGATAAACCGTAGAAATTTTATATTCTCCTGCCGGGATATAAACCGTGCCACCCGGGCTCAGAGAAGCGATCGCCTCATTGATGGCGCGGCTGTTTGCCTCGCCGCCGGCACTCTCGCTGATGGCAGGGACAAGGGCGTTTTTCGGTCTGTCCATCGCTCCTATGTAATAGTCATAGGGTATGTTTTCGATTTTCACCCCTTCGGCGTTCATGTGATATTTCGTCTGCGTCTTACCCACAGAAGAAGAATCTCCATGACTTTTGCGCCAATAATGCACGCCGAAAACCGCCACGGCAAGCAATACGACCGCCAGCAGAATTACAAGAATCCATAGAACAATTTTCAGCACTGTTTTCATGTCGCCCTCTCCGTAAACATCATTCTAAAAATCATGTCTTTTATTTTTGCTTCTTTTTAAAGATAACCAGCTTCGAGAAAAAGTAGTTCATAGTCACGACGATCACCGCTAAAATCACTTTGGCGATCATGGTGCCGCCGATGGTGATGCCGAAAACCGTCAGGCTCTTTTCGGAGAATTTGAGCAGATCCACCGCCACAAACAGTCCTGCCTCCTCCACTAAAAAGGAAAATACCCTGGCAGAAAAGAAAGCGATGACCTCTTTGATCACAAGGCGCTTTTCCCAGCTCTTGCTCTCGAAAACCCACAGCTTATTGGTCACATAAGCGAAAACCACCGAGAGGAACCAGGCGATGATATTGGAAAGAAGATACAGCTTCTCCCCTAAAATCACATTGAAGAGCTTAAAGGCCGCGAAATTCACGAGGGTCGTGCAGGCGCCGAAAATCACATATACGATCAGCTCTTTATATTTTACAAACAGTTTTTTAATCATGTTCATTTGTCAATATCTCTTTTGCAATAAATATGGGTCTGTCCTTGACCTCGGTATGTATTTTGCCCACATAGGCACCCAGAAGCCCCTGCGAAAAGCTGAGTATACTGCCGACAGCCAAGGCAACGGCCAAAATAATCCACGCACTGCCAAGACAAAAAGTCAGCACCAGCATCACCACAGCCAAAATCAGCATGGCCGCCGAGAAAAAGAAAGGCAGTTTCAGCGGCGCGTCCGTATAGGCCATGATTCCCTCAAAGGCATAGCGCAGCAGCTTTTTGAAATTCCATTTGGTTTCGCCGCTTTCCCTGTCCCTGACCTCATAGGGAATCGTTCTGGTGTTATAGCCCACCCAGGAAAAAATGCCCTTGGAAAAGCGGTGATATTCCGGCAGAGCCAGAATCGTATCCACCACACTGCGCCTGAGGGTGCGGAAATCGCTGGCATCACTGACAAAATCAATGCCTGACATCTTCGTGATCACCTTATAGAAGCTGCTTTTGCAGAAAGTGATAAACTTTCCCTCATGGCGCTGTGCCTGATAGGCCGCCACCATGTCGCAGTCGGAATCCTCATCGAGGATCGCTTCCATTTCCAGCACATACTTCGGATCCTGCTGAAGATCGGCGTCGATCACCGTGACATATTCGCCCCGTGCTTTTGTGAAGCCGGCATACATGGCGGCCTCCTTGCCGAAATTGCGTGAAAAATTGATCACGGTAATGCTGATATCATCGGTGTCGGCCACCAACTGCCTGAGCTTTTTCGGTGTGGCGTCGCGACTGCCGTCATTGACGAAAATGATCTCATAGCGCTCCGGATAATTGCTGAATTTTTCTCTGATCTCCCGAAGAAAGTTTTCGACATTTCCCTCTTCGTTAAAGCAGGGTACCACCAAACTGTGTTTTATCTTCATCATAAAATCAACCCTTTTCAGGAATTTTTCTCCCGTTCTCTGATCACAAACCTTGTGGGTGTTCCCTCAAGGCCGAAAACCTCACGGATCTGATTGTCAAGATAGCGCTGATAGCTGTAATGAAACAGCTCTTTATTATTGACGAAGCAGACGAATGTCGGCGGCCTTGTTGACGCCTGGGTCATGTAGTAGATCTTCAGCCTCTTGCCCTTATCCGTCGGCGGCTGAACCCTTGCCGTCGCCGCCGCAAGGACATCGTTGAGCTTGCCGGTGGAAATACGCATGGAGTTTTGCTCGTCCACATATCGGATCAGTTCAAAGAGCCGGTCCAGTCTCTGACCTGTCTTGGCGGAAATGAAAATGATGGGAGCGTAGGACATAAAGGAAAAATCGTTCATCAGCTTCTTTCTGTAACCGTCCATGGTTCGGCCGTCCTTTTCCACGGCGTCCCATTTATTGACGGCGATGATGCAGGCCTTGCCCATTTCATGGGCGATTCCCGCCACCTTGGAGTCCTGCTCCGTGAAGCCTTCCAGGGCGTCGATCATAATGACGCACACGCTCGCGCGCTCCACAGCCATTTTCGCCCGGATAACAGAGTATTTCTCGATCTGATCCTCCACCTTGCTTTTTCTGCGCAGACCGGCGGTGTCAATGAACATAAACTCGCCGTGTTCATTTTCAATATAGGTATCCGTAGCGTCGCGGGTGGTGCCGGCGATGTCGGAAACGATGGCTCGTTCCTGACCGGAGATCGCATTGATCAGGGAAGATTTGCCCACATTGGGCTTGCCGATGACGGCAACCTTGATAGTGCTGTCCTCGTCCTCCTCTTCGGACTGCTCAGGAAGGTGCGCCAGCACGGCGTCCAGCAGATCGCCGGTGCCGTGACCGTGTACTGAGGAAACGGCAATGGGATCGCCGAGACCGAGATTATAAAACTCGTAAAACTCCAGCGGCGTCTCGCCAACCTTATCACACTTATTGACGCATAAAACAATGGGTTTATTGCTCTTGATGAGCATAGCGGCCACATCCTCGTCGGTGGCTACCACGCCGGAACGAAGATCCGTGACAAAAATGATCACATCGGCGCTGTCAATGGCAAGCTGTGCCTGACGGCGCATTTGCTTGAGGATCACATCGTCGGAATGGGGTTCGATTCCCCCGGTGTCAATCAAAAGAAAATGCCGTGACAGCCATTCGCAGTCGCCGTAAATTCTGTCCCGGGTCACACCCGGCGTATCATCAACAATGGAAAGGCGCTGGCCTATGAGCTTATTGAAAAGGGTGGATTTTCCCACATTGGG
>JAQXMV010000219.1 GCA_029013165.1 Oscillospiraceae bacterium
CCTCACCGGTGGGGTAGGGAGTCAGCTTGGTGCTATAGGTCAGCGCAACTGTATAATCGTTCTCGGTGGTTGTGCCATCGCTGAGGGTGATCTGTGCTCGCGGCGTATTGGCGGCAGCACCGACGCCGTCAAAATACCAAGTATACTTCGGGTAGTTCAGGGTGAGCTTTTTGGTTGCCTGGGCAATACCGTTATTTTCGCTCAAATATGCTCTTATGTAAATCTCTTTATAGGAGTCACCGTTAGTGACCGGCAGACTATTCTGCACGCGGTTATCAACCAGCAGGCTGTAGCTGTCTCCGGACTGGGTGAGCTGCAGACCTTCGGCCTCACCGAAAGTATCGGTTGCAGCATTTTCATTGGAAGCGAAGAATACATTGGGAGCCGTCTTCCATGTGGTGCCATACTGATCCTTAACGATGGGAGTGAAGGGACCCTTTGTAACAACTGCCATGGGATCATCAATGCGAGGAACATCGACAGAGAGATCTACGCCAAAACCTTCTATTTCTGCAGGCTTGGGATAATCGGTCTGACTGACTGTGGCATTGAATGTTGTTTCCTTTGTACCAGTCCATGCACCTTCAGCTGTATAACTTCCGGTCATATCGTGTGTAAGAGGTGTACCATTGACAAAAATGGTAACCTCATTAAATGTCACATTTCGACCGAATGAACACTTATACCAAAAACTAACGCTTGTCGGGAAACCAGCAAGATCTGCTTCAAAAATTTTGAGTTTTCCCGTATTGCTATAAGCGTACTCAGCCGCTGTCTGTGCAGAAGATCCGGCTGAACCCGTTCCGTTCTGATCCTTATAGTTAACCGTACAGGTCGCATTGGATCCGCCGTTATCCCATGAATCGGTAACATTGACCTGTACAAGAACATGATATGTTCCTGCACTGACAGCCGAGGCCTTTTCAGGAGCGACCCAAACCCAGCAGGTCATAAGCATTACGACTGTGAGAAACAGAGACAGTCCTTTTTTTAATTGCTTTTTCATTAAGATTCCTCCTTAATAAAAATTAACCTATGTAAATGGCTCTCGCCATTGAAAAAACTTATCGTGACCTTTGTTTTCTACCCGCCGCGCGTTCTCACCCGGCCCCTGACCTGACCGTTTTCCGGTTTTTGGGCGCAGGAGGGCATAGAGAGTCACTTTTAGTTAGTATCAGTATATCATTTAAAAATCAACAAAGTCAATAATGAAACCGAAAAACTTTCGGCTTTCTGAAAAAATTGTACCTTATGACAAAAAAATCAGAAGCCCTTTGGTTATTTTGCTGACCCACTCCCTTGCCTTTGCTCTGCAGCTATGGTATAATGGCTCAGTTAGTATACAATAATATAATAATATCAGAAAGTGAGAGCAAAATATGATCAGCACCAACAATGTTACCCTGCAATATGGAGGCAGGGAGCTTTTCAAGGATGTATCCATCAATTTCACCAAGGGAAACTGCTACGGTCTCATCGGCGCCAACGGCGCCGGCAAGTCCACCTTTCTCAAGATTCTTTCCGGTGAAATCGAACCCAACAAGGGCTATGTTACCGTCACGCCCGGCGAAAGACTTTCCGTGCTGAAGCAGGATCACTTCGCCTTTGACGAATACGATGTCATCCGCACCGTGCTCATGGGCAACGCCAAGCTCGTGGAGATCATGGACGAAAAAGAAGCCCTCTATGCCAAAGAGGACTTCACCGAGGAGGACGGCATCCGCATCAGCGAGCTGGAGGAGGAATTCGCGGAAATGGACGGCTGGAGCGCCGAAAGCGACGCGGAAATCCTGCTCAACGCCCTGGGAATCCACAATGAATTTCACTATATGCTCATGAAAGAGCTCACCGGTGAACAAAAGGTCAAGGTACTGCTGGCTCAGGCTCTTTTCGGCAATCCGGATATCCTGCTGCTGGACGAGCCCACCAACCATCTGGATGTGGCCGCCATCAACTGGCTCGAGGAGTTCCTGATGAACTTTGAAAACACCGTCATCGTGGTCAGCCATGACAGACACTTCCTCAACAAGGTCTGCACCCACATCGCTGACTGCGACTTCGGCAAGATCACCATGTATGTGGGCAACTATGATTTCTGGTATGAATACACCCAGATGGCCCAGCGTCAGCTCCGCGAGCAAAATAAGAAAACCGAAGCAAAAATGAAAGAGCTGCAGGAATTCATCGCCCGTTTCAGCGCCAACGCCTCCAAGTCCAAGCAGGCCACAAGCCGCAAGAAGCTGCTGGATAATCTCGTCCTCGAGGATATGCCCGTTTCCTCAAGACGGTTTCCTTTTGTGGAGTTCAAGCCCGACCGGGACATCGGCAACGATATGCTCACCGTGGAGGGACTGACCAAAACCGTTGGCGACAGAAAAGTGCTGGACAATGTCTCTTTCACCCTGCGCCCCAATGAAAAGGTAGCCTTTGTGGGCACCGACGCTCTGGCGAAAACCACATTCTTCAAAATCATCACCGGGGAGCTTGAGCCCGACGAGGGCAGTTTCAAGTGGGGCGTCACCACCTCTCAGGCCTATTTCCCCAGCGACAACTCCGCTTTCTTTGACGGCGTGGAGGACAGTCTGATCGACTGGGTCAGACGGTATTCCGACCTGCAGTTTGAGAGCGATGTGCGCGGCTGGCTGGGCCGGCTGATGTTTTCCGGCGAAGAGGCCACGAAAAAGGCCAAGGTGCTCTCCGGAGGAGAGCGCGTCCGCTGTATGCTGTGCAAAATGATGCTCAGCGGCGCCAATGTGCTGATACTCGACGAACCCACCAACCATCTGGATCTGGAATCCATCACGGCGCTGAACAATGCACTGATCAAGTTCAAAGGCTCTGTGCTTTTCACCTCACACGACCATCAGTTCGTCCAGTCCATCGCCGACAGAATCATCGAATTCCGTCCCGACGGCGTCTATGACCGCAAGGAAACCTACGATGAATTCCTGGAAAACAACGAGCTGCTCATCACGAAATAAGGAGGCTATGAAATGCTTTATGTAATCGGTGACATTCACGGCCAAAAAGACAAATACTTTGACATGCTTGACCAGATCAATCCCGGCGAAAAAGACGCAGTTTTCGTCCTCGGCGATGTGATCGACATCGGCGAAGAGGGCATTGCAATCTTGCAGGACATGATGTACAGACCCAATATTTATCCCATTCTCGGTGATCATGAATACTACGCGCGAAAAGCCATGGCCGCCATGGCGGACTGTCACAGTCTCGACGAGGCGAAAGCCACCCTCGAGGGAGAAGCAAAGCAGTGCCTTGAAAAATGGCTTTCCATGGGCGGCGAAAAAACCGCCGAGGACTTCCTGGCCCTGGACAGCGAGGGCAGAGAGAGTATCCTCGATTATCTCGGTGAATTTCAGAGCTACGAGCTGCTGGAGGCCGGGGGAAAGACTTTTCTGCTGGCTCACGGGGGAGTCGGCAACCCGGATCCCGACAAGGATTTCGATGATTACGCTGATGAGGACTTCGCTCTGACCACTGCGGACTATAATAAGGTATATTTCAAAGACAAGTATCTGGTGACGGGACACACACCCACCGCCGCCATCAGTCCGGCCTATGCGGGAAAGGTCTATTCCAAAAAAGGACACATAGCCCTGGACTGCGGAGCCGCTTACGGCGGCCGGCTGGCGGCTTTATGTCTTGACACGCTGAAATTGATTTACTGCTGAAAAAACGGGCAGCCGAGCAGGCTGTCTGTTTTTTTGTTTGCGTCTTCCAAGGAAAAGTTCTGCCGGCTTCCTATGGAGAAAGTTTGCGAAAAAAAAAGAACGTGAGTGGTCGAGGGGAGGGCGG
>JAQXMV010000220.1 GCA_029013165.1 Oscillospiraceae bacterium
AATAAAATAGTCGTGCCGTGCCTTTCTGTTCTGAGCAACGACTTGTTTTTCTTCGGTTGCCGCCACAGGCCGACACTCCTTTCCTTAACAAAAATTGATTTAAATGCTTCGCCGACCCTCGAGTGCCTTGCTCAGGGTCACTTCATCGGCATATTCCAGATCGGCACCCACAGGCACGCCGTAGGCAAGGCGTGTGACCGTCACGCCCATGGGCTTGAGCAGTCTGCCGATATACATCGCCGTGGCCTCTCCCTCCACAGTGGGGTTAGTGGCCATGATGACCTCCTTGACCTTGCCGTCACCCATGCGTGCGATGAGCTCCTTGACGGTGATATCCTCAGGGCCCACACCGTTCATGGGTGATATGACGCCGTGCAGCACATGATAGGTGCCCTCATATTCATGGGTGCGTTCAAAGGCAATCACATCCCGCGGATCCTCGACCACGCAGATGGTGCTCTCGTCCCGTCCGCCGTTTTGACAGATCGGGCACAGCTCCTCCTCGGAAAGATTACAGCAGCGCACGCATTTTTTGATTTTCTCGTGAGCATTGACAATGGCCTCAGCAAAAGCCTGCGCTTCCTGTTTCTTCATGCCGAGCACATAAAACGCCATTCTCTGTGCCGTCTTGTGGCCGATTCCCGGCATACGCTCGAAGCACTCGATGAGCCTGGCCAGTGACGCCACATTATAGCCTGACATCAGAAGGGAAGGTTCAGACCGCCCTTGGCGGCATTCATTGCCTGTTCCATGGCGTCATCGGCCTTCTTCATGGCCTCATTGGTGGCGGCAATGATGAGATCGCTGAGCATTTCGATATCCTCGGGATCCACAACATCGGGCTGCATGTTGATGCTCTTGACTTCATGAGCGCCGCTGACGGTGACTTCGACGGCTCCGCCGCCTGCCGAAGCGGTGAATTCACTGCTTTCTACTTCCGCCTGCTTCTGCTCCAGCTGAGCCTGCATCTCCTGGATTTTTTTCATCATATTCATCTGTCCGCCGCCGTTGGGCATACCGGGTATTCTTGCTTTCATTTCAGTCTGTCTCCTTTTTTTCCATGATATTCACAGTTTCTTTTTGCTTTTTTATTTTACTGATTTCAGTTCCTGATGTCAATATTTATTCCCATATCTTTGGCTCTGCCGATAAGATTTTCCAGAGGATCTTCCGCCTTGTGCTCCTGCTGTGGGTTTTCCTGCTCAGCGGCAGCATTCCGAATACCCAGACGATACTTTCTGCCGGTGACGCGGAAGATCGCCTCCTTGACATCGCGGGCATTCCGGCCGGTTTTAATGAAGCTGCTCAGAGTCGGATTGTCGCTGGAGATCAGGACATAGTCGCCGCTGATGACGGCGCTCGAGCCGTTGAGAATGCCCCAGAGAGGCATATTGGTTTTCGTCAGCTCCAGCAACACCTCTGCCCAGTCGATACTGCTCTCAGCGTCGCCCTGTGCCGGTGTGTTTTCCTGCGCCGGGTTTTCTTCTGTAACCGGTCTTTCTTCCGGCGCCGCCGGTGTTTCCTGATTCACCCTCTCAGGTGCAATGGCCGCTTCCGCGGCAGGCGCAGGCGACGAAACCGCTACATGGCCCGATCGGAGCCGAAGCTCGATATCCGCCACGCGGCGCAGCAGTCCCTCGGTGTCCGCAGAAAGTGACGGCGTGGAGAGACGGATGATCGCCATTTCCATTTCGGTGCGGCGGTTGACGCCCCGTTTGATATTGGCCATGCTTTCCTGCAGGCGGGAAATGCAGTAGAGTATATTTTCCAGGGTGAATTTTTCACTTTGCGCCCGGTATTGCGCCAGTTCCTCGGCGGTGCAAACCAGTATCTCCGAAGCCGACCGGACGGTTTTGACGATCATGAGGTTTCTCATGTGGCCGATCAGGTCGCTGCAGAGTCTTTCCATGTCGCAGGAAGTGGCATAAAGATCGTTGATAATCTCCAGTGCCTTGGCGGAATCCTTTCCGCAGACAGCCTCGGCCAGAGCGAAAAGGTGATCTCTGCCCGTCATGCCTGCCACACTGCAGACAGTCTCGGCGGTGATGGCCCGGCTTCTGCCGGCGCACTGATCCAGCAGAGAGAGGGCGTCCCTCATGCCGCCGTCGGCGAGCCTTGCGATGAGGGAAAGTGCCTCATCGTCAGCGGTGAAGCCCTCCATTTCGGCGATATCTTTCATTCTGCCGGTCATGGCCTGAGGACTGACGCGCCTGAAATCAAAACGCTGACAACGGGAAACAATGGTCACGGGCAACTTGTGCACCTCGGTGGTGGCCAGGATAAACTTCACATGAGCCGGCGGCTCCTCGAGGGTTTTCAGCAGGGCGTTAAAAGCGCCGATGGAAAGCATGTGCACCTCGTCGATGATATAGACCCGATATTGACAGGCGGCCGGTGTAAAGCTGATCTCATCCCGGATATCCCGGATGCTGTCGACGCCGTTATTGCTGGCGGCGTCAATTTCCACCACATCAAGGATCGTGCCGGCATCAAGGCCGCGGCAGATCTCGCACTCGTTGCAGGGATTGCCGTTCTGCGGATTCAGACAGTTGACCGCCTTGGAAAGAATCTTGGCGCAGGTGGTCTTGCCCGTACCTCTCGATCCCGTGAAAAGATAGGCATGGGCGGTTTTCCCCTCTTCTATCTCCTTGGCCAGGGTGGTGGTGATATGCTCCTGTCCCACGACATCGGAGAACACACGGGGACGGTATTTTCTGTAAAGCACCTGATACACGGCTTTTCCTCCTCAGATATAAAAACGAGTAAGACACATTTTCTTGGTCATGTGGTGGCAGGCGTTGGCTGTGTCGCACAGACTTTCCGCTTAATGCTGCTTGGTTTCCCACCTGACATGGTTCACGGCGTACTGTCGCACAGGACCCGCCATCACATGACCAAAACAAAGTATCTTACTCTAAAGACGCGGAGCATTGCCCCGTACAGTGTTCTTAATTATAATACAAAGGCGCGGCAAAATCAAGTGATTTTGAGAAAAAAGTCCGCCGCTTGTCTGCGCCGATCCCGTCGTCCACTGCTGAAATTGTGTAAAATGTATAAAAAAATCTTTCGTCTTTTGGCACAAATAAAAAATATAGCATCCGAACACCACATTATTTCAAAATTTGTAGATTTTTACAGATATTTATGTTATTATTTAAAAGTATCTGATTTTGATTCAACCTGAAGAAAAACCGTTAAAGGAGGATAAAAATTAATGCTTAAAAAAATCAGCAAAATTCCGTTTAAGGACACACCGGAAAAGGCTGCCAAGCTGGAAGAAGCCATCCGCGAATCCGCCGGTGACAAGAGTATGCTGATGCATGTCATGCAGCAGGCTCAGGAAATTTACGGCTATCTCCCCTTCGAGGTGCAGCAGAAGATTGCCGACGGCATGGGCGTACCCCTGGAGAAGGTCTACGGCGTAGCAACCTTTTATGCACAGTTCGCTCTGTCGCCCAAGGGAGAATTCGCCATTTCGGTCTGTCTCGGAACGGCCTGCTATGTCAAGGGTGCTCAGGAAATTCTCGACGAGCTTTCCGCACAGCTTGGCATCGGCCCGGAGGAATGTTCTGCGGACGGAAGATTCTCTCTGACAGCCTGCCGCTGCATCGGTGCCTGCGGCCTTGCCCCGGTTATGACCGTCAATGACGATGTTTACGGCAAAATCACCGCCGCAGATGTCAAGGGCATACTCGACAAATACATAAACTGATGAGAGAGCTTTCTCTGAATGTTCTGGATATCGCCCAGAATTCCGTTGCCGCCGGTGCAAGCCTGATCGAAATTGCGCTCACCGAAGAGCCGGAAAAGCACAGCCTTGCCATCTCGATCCGGGACAACGGCAAAGGCATGACGCCTCAGCAGGTTGCCGCCGTGGAGGATCCCTTTTTCACCACGAGGACAACCCGAAAGGTCGGTATGGGGGTACCCCTTTTCAAGCTGGCGGCCGAACAGACGGGCGGCAGTCTTGTCATCCAAAGCGAGGTCGGCGCCGGTACCGATATCACGGCATATTTCAGAACCGATCATCTTGATTTCACACCCGTGGGAGACATGGCCTCCACCATGACGGCTCTCATCACCATGAATCTCCACATAGACTTCGTCTATAGGAGAACCTACGGAGAGAAGAGCTTCACCGTTGACACACGGGAGCTGAAAAAAATTCTCGGCGAGGTCCCCCTCAATGAGCCGAGTATCGCACAGTGGATCACACAGTTCATCAATGAAAATACACAGGAGATTTTTACGGAGGTGTAAGTAACATGAAAACATTAGAAGAGCTTATGGCTTTAAGAGATGCGGCAAAGGCACAAATGACCGCCCGCGACGATTCCACAGAGGTCACACGCATCGTTGTCGGCATGGCAACCTGCGGCATCGCCGCCGGCGCCAGACCGGTTATGGCGAAATTCGTGGAAGAGACGGCAAAGCGCGGTCTCAAGCATGTGACCGTATCACAGACAGGCTGCATCGGTATGTGCCAGTATGAACCCATTGCGGAGGTTCTGGTACCCGGAGAGGAAAAAGTGACCTATGTTCAGCTCACAGAAGAAAAGGTTGCAAGAATCGTGGCCGACCACATCGTAAACGGCAATCCCGTCTATGAATACACCGTCGGCGCAGTGACGAAATAAGGAGGAAAGTAAATGTATCGTGCTCATGTGCTGATTTGCGGCGGTACCGGTTGTACCTCCTCAAATTCGCAGAAAATCATCGAAGCCATGGAGGCGGAGATCAAGGCCAAAGGTCTGCAGGATGAGGTACAGGTCATCCGCACCGGCTGTTTCGGCCTTTGCGCCCTGGGTCCCATTATGATCGTTTATCCCGAGGGCTGCTTCTATTCCGAGGTTAAGGTCGAGGATGTTCCCGAAATCGTGGAGGAGCATCTGCTCAAGGGCCGTATGGTAAAGCGTCTGCTTTACAAAGAGACCGTCACCCCCAGTGAGGTCAAAGGTCTCAACGACACCGCCTTTTACAAGAAACAGAAGAGAGTCGCTCTTCGCAACTGCGGCGTTATCAACCCCGAGGATATCAATGAATACATCGCCTATGACGGCTATCAGGCGCTGGCAAAGTGTCTGACGGAATACACGCCCGAACAGGTCGTCAATATCATCAAGGATTCCGGTCTGCGCGGCAGAGGAGGCGGCGGCTTCCCCACCGGTCTGAAATGGAGCTTCACCGCCGCCAATCAGGCGGATCAGAAATATGTAGTCTGCAACGCCGACGAGGGTGACCCCGGTGCTTTCATGGACCGTTCCGTTCTCGAGGGCGATCCCCACTGCATCATCGAGGCCATGGCCATCTGCGGCTATGCCACCGGCGCCACCGAGGGCTATATCTATGTCCGTGCCGAATATCCCATCGCCGTGGCCAGACTGCAGATCGCCATCAATCAGGCCAAGGAAATGGGTCTGCTGGGCAAGGATATCTTCGGCTCCGGCTTTGACTTCGACCTTCATGTCAAGCTGGGCGCAGGCGCTTTCGTCTGCGGCGAAGAGACAGCACTGATGACCTCCATCGAGGGCAACCGCGGCGAGCCCCGTCCCCGTCCGCCCTATCCGGCCGTCAAGGGACTTTTCGGAAAGCCCACCACGGAAAATAATGTTGAAACCTTCGCTAATGTGCCCACCATCATCCGCAACGGCGCCGACTGGTTCGCCTCCATGGGCACGGAAAAATCAAAGGGCACCAAGGTCTTCGCCCTGGGCGGAAAAATCACCAACACCGGCCTTGTTGAAATCCCCATGGGCACCACCCTGCGCGAGATCATCGAGGAGATCGGCGGCGGTATCCCGAACGGCAAAAAATTCAAGGCGGCTCAGACCGGCGGCCCCTCCGGCGGCTGTATCCCCGCAAGACTCATGGACACTCCCATCGACTATGACAACCTGACAGCCATCGGCTGCATGATGGGCTCCGGCGGTCTCATCGTCATGGACGAGGACAACTGCATGGTGGATATCGCCAAGTTCTTCCTGGACTTCACCGTCGACGAATCCTGCGGTAAGTGTACACCCTGCCGTGTAGGTACCAAGAGACTGCGTGAAATGCTCGACAAGATCACCGACGGCAAGGCCACTCTGGAGGATCTGGATAAGCTCGAAGAGCTGTGTCACTACATCAAGGATAACTCCCTGTGCGGTCTGGGTCAGACAGCACCCAACCCGGTGCTGGCCACACTGAAATTCTTCCGCGAAGAATATGTGGCTCATGTGGTGGAAAAGAGATGTCCCGCCGGCGTATGTAAGAAGCTGCTTTCCTACAGCATCGAGGCCGACAAGTGCAAGGGCTGCACCGCCTGCGCCAGAAAGTGCCCCGTGGGTGCCATCAGCGGCTCTGTCAGACAGCCCCACACCATCGACACTTCCAAGTGCATCAAGTGCGGCGTCTGCATGGACACCTGTAAATTCAACGCCATTATCAAGAAATAAGGAGGTACGCCACAATGGAAAAAATGCTGAACATCAAAATCAACGGCATGCCATGCAGCGTGCCCTACGGAACGACTATACTGGAAGCAGCCAGACAGCTGGGTATTGAGATTCCTACCCTCTGCTTCCTCAAGGAAATGAATGAGATCGGCGCCTGCCGTTTCTGCGTCGTCGAGGTCAAGGGCGCCAGAAGCCTCGTGGCCGCCTGCGTGTATCCCATCGAAAGAGAGGGAACAGAGATCTTCACCAACAGCGAAAGAGTCCGCAGAGCGAGAAAGACCACCCTGGAGCTGATTCTTTCCACCCACAGCAGAAAGTGCCTGACCTGTATTCGCAGCGGAAACTGTGAGCTGCAGAAGCTCTGCCATGAATATGGCGTCAGCGAAGCTGACAAATATGACGGTGATACACCCGTCTATGAGCTGGACGAATCCGCCGCACACATGGTCAGAGATAATAATAAATGTATCCTCTGTCGCCGCTGTGTCGCCGCCTGCAACAATCAGGCCATCAGCGTCATCGGCGCCAACGCAAGAGGTATCGACACCCACATCGGCTCCGCCTTTGAGCTGCCTCTGGGCGACACCTCCTGCATCTCCTGCGGACAGTGCATCGTCAACTGCCCTGTAGGCGCCATCTATGAAAAGGACGACACGGAAAAGGTCTTTGAGGCCATTTCTGACCCGACAAAATATGTTGTGGTTCAGGCGGCTCCCGCCGTCCGCGCCACTCTGGGCGAATGCTTCGGACTGCCTGTGGGCACCGATGTCACGGGCAAAATGTTTGCCGCCCTGCGCCGTCTGGGCTTTGATAAGGTCTTTGACACGAATTTCGGCGCTGACCTGACCATCATGGAGGAGGCTAACGAGCTTCTTTCCAGAGTCAAAAACGGCGGCGTTCTTCCCATGATCACCTCCTGCTCACCGGGCTGGATCAAGTATTGCGAGCATTACTATCCCACAGAGCTTGACCATCTCTCCACCTGTAAGTCTCCCATGCAGATGCAGGGAGCCATCATCAAGACCTACTTCGCCGAGAAGATGAATCTTGATCCTAAGGATATCGTTTCCGTTGCAATCATGCCCTGCACTGCCAAGAAGTTTGAGTGCGGACGCGACGATGAGAACGGCAGCGGCTATCCCGATGTAGATTTCGTGCTGACCACCAGAGAGCTGGGCAGAATGATCAACTCCGCTTCCATTAATTTCGCTATGCTTCCCGATGAGGACTGCGACGCACCTCTCGGTCAGGGCACCGGCGCAGCCGTTATTTTCGGCACCACCGGCGGCGTTATGGAAGCCGCGCTGAGAACGGCGGCTGAGGTCATCACCGGCGAAAGTCTTGCCGACCCGGAATTCAAAGAGGTCAGAGGCATGGAGGGCGTCAAGGAAGCCTCCTATACTCTCGGCGGCACCGAAATCAAGGTTGCCGTTGCCAGCGGCACAAAGAACGCCAAGACCCTGATGGAAAAGGTCAAGGACGGCACAGCGGATTATACATTCATTGAGATCATGGGCTGCCCCGGCGGTTGCATCAATGGCGGCGGTCAGCCGGTTCAGAGCGCTACGGTGCGTAACTTCACGGATCTGAAGTCCCTGAGAGCTGCGGCACTTTATCGGAATGACGAAAACCGTCCTCTGAGAAAGAGCCATGAGAGTGAAGATATTAAAACGGTTTATGCCGAGTTTTTGGGTGAGCCTAATAGCCATAAGGCTCATGAATTGCTTCACACCAGCTATACACCGAGACCGATGTTCAAGAAATAAAGAGAATGCCCGACCTTACCGGCCGGGCATTTTTTATGACAATAAAGCTAATTTAAGTGAAAGAATCAATAAAAGTTTCGCTCAAGCCTTTTCAAAGGCTTGCGGGGTCAAGGGGCAGAGCCCTTGTCGCGCTTCGCAAAGCGCGAAATGCCCTTAACTTAAAAATAAACAACTGCGCTGACGATAGAAGAAAAAATCATACTCCATCAAGCGCAGGAAGGGAGGAACGAGAGAAATGCGGGGCATTTTTCTCTCGTTCCGTGGGAAACCCTCGCCGGGGGTTTCCCGGTGAAAAGGGCAGTTACTTTTATATTATAGACGGAGTTATCCGTCACGGTGGCGCTGCACAGACAGCGCCGTTTTTTTGTGCTTTTCCGGTGAGGTGATGTTCCGTTTTGGCGAAAACATAAACCATAGTTGGGTTAGCACGCAAGTGAATTATTATTAGTAAGGTTGTCGCAGGCGGACACGGTAAGCCGTGTTCTCCACCGGGGTGCGGCATTATCTGCAAGTTGGATTTTAATGATTTATGTTATATTTTTCTTTCACGCCGTACCGCTCGAGCCGCGGGGGCTCATACTTTGTCAGGCGTGACAAAGTATGCAAAACACTTCCCGGTGCCTGTCAATCGCTCCGGGGTATTTTCGCCGAGTACGGTTTGTAGAATGATTTTTGTATGTTCTATTTGGGTTCGTTGTGCTGATTGTTACGCTTTCTTTCATCGGCGAAAATACAGTCGCTCTGTCAGATTTGCCGACAGTCGAGTGTTTTATGTTGTGCCATTTTGGCACCTTTGTTCTTTCGGTGACGAGGGGGCCCACCGCTTCGCACCCCTCGTCTTGTTTGCTCTTATTTTAAGGTTGAGAGGTTAGATATCCGACTATTTGGGTGTGTTAGTAGTTGATGTTTTTTTGTGGTGACGGCGTTTCGGTTCGTTGCGGACACGGCAAGCTGTGTCCATACGGGAGCACAATTTATTTATAAGTTTAATTTTTATAATATATGTATGTGGTAAATACTTTTCATAGGCCAAGAATTCAACTCGGAATAGACTATCCGTTTTATGGGTTTCGTTGTTGCTCACGATTTATTGACAAAGCCCGGCAGAAAACTCCTGCCGGGCAAAATGCTCGATTCATTTCATGATCAATATAAGTGCTGCGGATAAATACCGGCGTCACGCTTTGCCTGAAGTGCGTCGCAAACGGCCTGCTTATCGGCACGGTAGGTAACGCCATACCACTTTTCTTTCGTGTCGAGGACCTTGACCCTTGCCTTGCCCTCTTTGAGGAGATCATCCACAACAAAGGGAAGAAAATATTCACACTTGAGAATGTTGTCCTTGCTCTTTTCCAAAAAGCCGCTGAATCTCTCTTTCAGCTCCTTCATCATGTCCATGCTGAAGCCCCAGCAGTTCATGGAGACGGTGCTTCCGTGAGGAATCGGCTCCCATGTCTCGCCGTCATCCTCGGTGAACATGATCTCAGAGCCGCGTTTGGCGATCTTCGTGCGCTCGGTGATGGTGGTGAGATAACCCTCACTGTCGGTTTCACAGACGCCACGGGCAACACTGCCGTTTTCCGTGAGGGTGTTTTCGATTTTGAAGCCCACCATGCAGAAATCATATTGATCTGACGGCTCTTTTTCCTTGGTCAGCTCGTCATAAATGAGCGTGAAAGTCTCCTTGCCGTAATAGTCATCGGCATTGATGACAGCAAAGGGGCCGTCAATCATACCCTCGCAGGCCAGCACCGCATGACCGGTGCCCCAGGGCTTGACTCTGCCCTCGGGTACGGTGAAGCCCTCGGGAACATTATGGATATCCTGATAGGCGTAATCCACCCGGACACGATCCTCAAATTTGCCCTGCATGATCCGCTTGAAGTCCTCTTCGATCTCATGCTTGATGACAAAGATCACCCGGTTAAAACCTGCCTCAATGGCGTCAAAGACCGAATAATCAATGATGATTTCCCCTTTGTCGCCGACGGGGTCGATCTGTTTCAGGCCGCCGTAACGGCTGCCCATACCTGCCGCCATAACGACCAGCGTAACATTTTTCATTTCTTCTTTTCTCCTTTATCCTTTGCCGCCTCCGGCGGCTCGTTTTTTTATTGTTGCCGCTGTTTCCGGGAGGGTCTGTCACGGAATCTGAGAGACAGACGCCGGAAAGATAGGCTGTATATCCCCTTTATTCATTCTCGCCGCCGAAAGGCGCAGATGCACTCTGAGGCGGAAATGTCTCCTGAGAGGACTGCGGCTGATATGTCGGCTGCTGATTAATCGGCTGCTGATAGGGCTGAGCGTAGGGCTGGGAATAGTTCTGATGATAGACCGGCGGCTGCACGGGCACCTGCTGATAATACATCACGGGCTGTTCCTGCGGCCGGGCCGGCTGATAAGTCGGTGCGGCAACCGGCTGCTGCGGTTTGGCAGGCTGGGGCTGTGCCTTGACCTCCTTGGGGGCTTCCATGGGCTTTCCGTCAATGATCTGCTGCAGAAGTCGCACGGCCTCGGCGGCGCCCTTGAGCAGGGCAGCAAAAACCGCACCCACCACCACGGCCGCCGTGAGATAGACAAATCCCAGTTCATCGGCAAATTCGCGCAGAACAAAACCGGTGACACTGCCAATGACAAGAACCGCCACGGACATGGCGTTGAGCAAAACCGAAACGGAATTTCTGCCGGTTCTTCCCACGCCGTTGGAGGCCTTGATCAGCGCCTCATATTCATCATCGGTGACAATGATAGGCACCGTCTTTTTTCCGTCTTTTTTTGTGGTGAGGCCCCACGAACGCAGATCCTCATCTTTCTTTTTATAATATTCCTCTGCCTGCTTCTTCTGAAGCTCCTGGATTTTCAGTTCGACCTGTTCTAACACGGTTCATCTTCCTTTCGGCGTCGCTGTAGGCGTGCTCGGTTATTGGCTTTTATTTTACCATATTTCAAGGAAATGTTCAATACATCGGGCGAAAAAACCTCTCATGGGAAAAAACTCCGCAAAGCCCCTTGATATCCCGTCTCGGCAACGGTATAATAATATCACATGAAGAAAAAGGAGAAAACATTATGAAAAAAAGTCAAGGCAAAAAAATCGTGACCGCTGTCGCTGTGCTTCTCATCTTAGCGCTGGTCGGCATCACACAGACCCACAAATGTATTCCCACCCTCAGCAGCTCCCTGATGCCCTCGCAAAAGCAGGAAAAGACCATTGAGCTCATTGCCCATCGCGGCCTTTCCTCTCTCTTTCCTCAGAACACCCTGCCTGCCTTTGAGGCGGCAGCCCAGGCAGGCTATTATGCCATCGAACTGGACATTCACACCACGGCCGACGGAGAATGGGTAGTCATACACAATGACACCGTCGACGACATGACCGACGGCAGCGGAAAGGTGTCGGATTTCACCCTTGATGAGATCAAAGCGCTGACCATCGACAACGGAAACGGCGTCAAGAACCTGCCGGCTCTCACCATACCTGCTCTCAGCGAAGTCCTTGCCCTCTGCAGCGAAAGAAACATCGTGCCCGTCATCGAGATCAAGAGCTGTGACAGTGCCTGCATTCCCATGCTCACCGAGGCCATCGAGGAATACGGCCTCAGCGAAAAGGCGGTTATCATTTCCTTTGAAAAGGAATATCTGGGGATTTACAGAGAGATCTCTCCCGACACCCGGATCATGCTGCTGTGTGAAAAGCCCACTATGGAAGATGTGGCTTTCTGCACTGAAAACGGCTTCGGTCTTGACTTCAAGTATTCCTCTCTCCTCTCCTGCCGCAAAGCCATCAACGAAGCCAAAAAGCAAGGACTAAGCCTTGGTGCATGGACCGTTGACAACACGATTTATGCCGACATCATGGCTCGCTCGGGAATTGATTTCATTACCACCAACAAGATTTTGCCTGCTTGAGAGCAAAAAAAACGGATAGCCTATTCCGAGCAAAATTCTCGGCCAACAAACGTAATCACCATATAAATTATAAAAATCAAACTTACAAATTAATCGCCCTCTTGTAGGGACACGGCTTGCCGTGTCCGCAACGCACTGAAAAGCTGTCACCACAAATAAGCAAAGCAGCAACAATCCCAATAAATCGGATATCTAACCTCACACACCTCACGAAAAGAGCTAACAAGACGAGGGGTGCGAAGCGGTGGGCCCCCTCGTCACTGAAAGAACAAAGGTGCCTAAATGGCATGACATAGAACACCCGACTGTCGGTAACTCTGACAGAGCGACTGTATTTTCGCCGATGAAAGGTTGCGTAATAATCAGCGCAATGCACCTAAAGGGAAACAACAGAAATCATTCCACTAACTGCACTCGGCAAAAATACCCCGGAGCGATCGACAGGCGCAAGAGCGTGTTTTGCTTCCTTTGTCACGCTTGACAAAGGAAGAGCCCCCGCGGCTCGAGCGGTGAAACCTGAAAGAAAACACCATATAAATCACATAAAACAAATTTGCCTATAAACGACCGTTTGCAACCCGGTAGGGAGACGGCTTGACGGCTCGCCGTGCCCGGCCTGCGGCAACCTCACTAATAATAATCACCTGCGCAGTAACCTCACCCATGGTTTATGTTTTCGGCA